>CBFICL010000022.1:0-20467 GCA_965661165.1 uncultured Holosporaceae bacterium
AGGAACCTCCTTAAGGCCGGCGATGTGGGCAGCCCGCAGGCGCCGCTCACCTGAGATGAGTTCAACATCATTGTGTTCGCCATAGCGCGCAATGACGGGGTGCAAAATGCCCTGCGATTTGATAGAAGCGGCCAACTCTGCCAGGGCAGCGTCATCAAAGTTGCGCCTGGGTTGGTATTTGCCCGTCACAAACTGTTCGGGATTGAAATACGTAATTTCGTTGCCAAGGGGCCGGTTGCTTTCATAGGTGTGATCAAGCAGGGCAGACAAACCTTGCCCCAATGTTTTACGCCGCTGCGTTGTGGGATGTGTCATGGTGCGCACCTTTCACGTTGAATAAATTCTTGCGCCAGAGAAAGATAGGCTTTGGATCCTGAGCAATGCATATCATATAACAGGGCGGGTTTGCCAAAAGACGGGGCTTCGGAAACGCGGATATTCCTAGGTACAAGGGTTTTATACACTTTATGACCAAGATGCTCTTGTGTATCAAGGGCCACTTGCTGATTGAGCAGGCTGCGTTTTTGATACATGGTCAGCACAATGCCCTGGATATCAAGCCTGGGGTTAATACGCGTACGAATCCGTTCGATGCTTTTCAAAAGGTGCGACAAGCCTTCAAGGGCATAAAATTCACACTGAAGCGGAATCAGCACCTTATGGGCACAGGCCAGCGCATTGAGTGTTAATAGGCCTAAGGATGGGGGACAATCAATAAAAATGAAATCATACGCATCCGCAATAGGCTGCACCGCCTTTTTGAGCCGTTCATGGCGATCTTGAAGTGCCACCAGCTCCACTTCTGCCGCAGCTAAATCAGGCACAGCCGGCAACAAGGAAAGGGAGGGCACTTCTGTGGGGTGAATGGCCTGATGAATGGTTTCAGGAGACCACAGAGAAGAATAGCTATTGTGTTCACGACGGTGTGAGGAAAGGCCCAGCCCTGTGCTGGCGTTGCCTTGAGGATCAAAATCAATCAACAGAATCCGTTTTTTTGTTGCCGCCAACGCGGTGGCAAGGTTGACAGCCGTTGTCGTTTTGCCGACACCACCTTTCTGGTTGGCAAGCGCGATGATGGTGCTCATGACGCGACCCTTATGCGAGACAAGTGTAAAATACGGGATTTAGCATGCGTCAAACTGGGGTGATCTGCAAGATCAAAGTGCCAACCCTTCTGCGCATCGGCCACTTCTTTTGACCATGATGCCCCCTTAAGACAGAGATAGTGGGTTTCATCTCTCAGGTGTCGCGTTAACAGAGTCAGGGCATCTGGCAAGGGACGAAAAGCTCGGCTGACAAAAACACTGGCCCCAGGGAGGGTAAGGTTTTCAATGCGCCCCTGATGAAGCGTGACGTGGGTAAGGCCGAGGTGAGATAACGCTTTTTCTAAAAACAGGATTCGTTTTTCGCGGGGCTCCACAAGGTGAATAGGGCGCGCCTCCATCAGGGCCAGCACAATGCCGGGCAAGCCAGCGCCTGTGCCTATGTCCACAAGGGGGAAAGATGGGGGCAGATGGCGCGCAAGCTGGGCGCTGTCCATGATGTGTCGTGTGAAAAAAAAATCTTTGTCTTTCAATTCGCCAGGCGCGACGAGATTCATGTGTGCGTTCCATCGCTGGATGAGGCTGATATAGCGTTCAAGCTGCTCAGTAACAGAGGGAGAAAAAAAAGAAGATTTCATGAAAGGTAAAAAAACAGTTAAATTTTCTTGAAATTTATGGAAAAAGAAGGGTAATCTTAAGGTTGCGGGAGACGTGCCTTAACAGTGTGCGGTCAGATTTGGCTCCAATCGAAGATAACACAATAATGAGTATCTTATCTGGTGTTTTTTTTCAGCCCTTGTGTTTATGGGTGGGGCGTCTTTTTTCTCTGCGTTTTTCTGCGAGTCAGGGGCTTTGGTGCTGGTGTAACAGATCTGGGCGCATTTTGGCGGCGTCGCCTTCTTTTGTCCAAGCGTTCGGTCACAATCACGAGCTGGTACTTTGGCACGTGTTGGCTCCGCATGTTCATCATGAGGATGCCCTGGCGCGCATCAAAGGTCATGTGTCTCACTTTTTTGAGCGCAAAAAAGGCCATCTTTCTTTGACAGAAGTCCTTCCCTTTCTTGTGTCGATCATGCCTCAAAAATGGTTACGTGCCTTTTTTGTGGTGATTGTTGAAAAGGAGTTGTCTCATCTTAAAGAAAATAGGGCTATGCACATCGGGCATGGTGATGCGAACAAAGCGCCTTTCCTGATGTTTCAGGTCCATGTGCCCTCTCAAGAGATCACCTATGGGAATGCCCCATTTCAAGAATTACAAAAACAGATCACCCTTTCTGCGGCTGGTGAGGGCCTTCCTTTCGGGCAAGATTTTCGTGTGTTTCTTGAGGGGCTGGTAAGCCAAGACACGGCAGGCCGCCAAACATTTGTGCAGACCGTTCTTGCCCGCAAACGCGCCTTTAATGTGTGCGCGCTACCTGTGCAAGACAAGCATGTGTGGTGTTGGGCTTTTGAGGTCTCAGATCACCTTGACGCACAAGATCTGGCAGAAAAGCAAAAGCGCCATACAGAGCGCTTGCTTCGCGCGTTGCCTATGGGTGTGGGCATTTTTGATACACAGCGGCGCCTTGTGTCCTTTAACAGTGCTTTTTCAGGCATGTTCCGTCTTGATGAACAGTGGTTGAATAATCAACCCTTGTGGGAAGAGATTCTTGATTTGTTTAGAGAAAAGCGGCTTCTTCCTGAAGTGTTAGATTTTGCGTCCTATAAAGAACAATTTCTCCCGCTCTTTTCTGCGATGGAGCGCCCCCCTCATGAAGAGTTTATTCATCTACCCAATGAGGGCATCGTGCGCATGGTGCTCACCCCCCATCCTTTTTCTGGTTGTCTCGTCTTTTTTGAGGATGTCACGGAAAGGTTGCGTCTTAAGCGTCGTCGTAATGAGTTGTCCACATTGCTAGAATCTGTGGTGAATCAGTCAGAGGAGGGTGTGCTCATTGTGCTGGCAGATCAACGCGTTTTTTTGCTCAACCATACGCTGCAATCGTTGTGGCTTTTAGGGGCTGAGACAAGATCGCTTAAGGGGGAAAACATCTTCACCCTCTTTTCGCTGGTGCAAGACAAATTTTACTCCTATGCCCACAGGCGCTTTTATCGCAACATGCTGACCTCTTTTTTGGAAAAGCGGCTCACACAAACGGGGTTTATGTTGTGCAAAAAAAATCGTGTGATCAAGGTGTGTTATGCCCCCTTACCCGATGGCGAACATATGATCCGGTTTTCTGACGTGACCTCTCAACTTGAAACCATTGAGTTAAAAAAAGAATCATCACGCCTTTTGGCGCTTGAGCGCCTTATTTTCTCAGCGCGCCTTGATAATCTGGTTAAATCTGTCGAGCACCAATCTGTGTATGAGCACGACCTTGTGCTGCAATCAGAAGCCCGGAAAGAAACAAAATGGGTGTCATCACAGTTTCTGACAGATGCATTTAAAGATTTGCGTAAGATTTTTTCAGGAGATCTGGCCATTTTACGGGACAGTTTTGGGTTTTCAGATATTCTCGATGAGGTGCTTTCGTTGTTTGATGGGCTATTAACAGAAAAAAGACTGCGTCTTCAAATGATGGGGGCTTTTGATGTGTGGTTTGTGATGAATCGTGTGCTCTTTACCCAGTTCTTGTGGCGCGCCTTAGGGTATGTTTTTCAAGAGGCAGAGCCTGGGGCCTTGGTGACGTTGCGCATGACGCGTTCGGGGCGCGGCGTGTCTATGCATATATCCAGTCAGGTGGCCACCAAAGAAACGGACAGTTTATCGCAGCGTTTTGACACCTTTCGTCCATGGTTTTTGGGCTTTGGGCTGTTGGCGCGCTTTGCGGCCCCCGTTAACTGTCGCTTGGCCATCCACTCTTCTCACAAAGATCGTCTTTATTTTTCGTGCCACTTTTCAAAGCAGTCTGTGGAAGCCTTTACAACATCTGCCATGCAACGGGCGAGCTAGCCTCCTTTGTGGGGTGTCTCCTCAAAAAAAAGATGAAGACTTGGCAGCCTAGGATAATGTGGGAATGCCGCGCGTTGTGGAGTGACCAAAAGGCAAGGCGCCTTCTGGGTGCAGTTGGCGGTAAATGGCGGCAGCGGCTTGCCCAGCTTCGGCAAAGCCCGTAAGGATGAGGGTGCGTTTGTGCGGATAGGAGGCAATGTCACCCACAGCATAAATGCCGTCTTGGTTGGTTTTGCATGTGGTGGGGTCAACGACAATCTTTTTCTTCTCAAGGTTCAGGTGCCAAGACTCAAGAGGACCCAATTGAGTTTTGAGGCCAAAAAAAGCCAGCAATATATCTGCCGGCAGCACCGTCTCTTCTCCTTGTAGCGATGTGAGGGTGATGTGAGAGAGGGTGCCATGTTGTGCATCGCCTTTGAGGCTGGCCAGTTGGTAAGGGGTAAAGAGGGTGATTTTTTTGTCTAAAACGCATGCCTGGAGACGCTCAATGCTTTCGGGCGCGGCCCGCCAGGTATTGCGCCTGTGGATCAAAGAGACAGATTGAGCATGCTCACACAAAGAGATGGCCCAGTCTACGGCTGAATCGCCGCCGCCGGCAATGACAACATGCTTACCTGAGAATCGCTTAGGATCGGTGACGGCATAAAAGACGCTGGTACCTTCAAAGGCTTCAAGATGATCCAGCGGGGGTTTGTGGGGTGCAAAGGCCCCAGCCCCGGCGGCAATGATGATGGCTTTGGCCTTAATGACAGTGCCGCGATCTGTGCGTATTTGCCACGTCTTCACATCCCGCGCCACAGAAAGCACCGTTTCCCCCAAGTGAAACGCGGGCTGAAAAGGGTGGGCTTGTGCCAAAAGCTGCTGGATCAGATCGGCGCCCGTGATGGTGGGAAAGCCGGGAATATCATAAATAGGTTTTTCCGGATACAGTTCTTGGCATTGACCGCCCGCGTGGGGCAGTGTGTCAATGACACAGCAGCGAAGTTTCATCATGCCGCAGGCAAAGACCGAAAACAGGCCAACAGGGCCTGCGCCAATGATGGCAACGTCACAAGAGGAGGTGTGATTCACATGATCCATATCTGGCAGTTTAGGAAAAAGTGAATCAAAAGGCTAGCTGTTCTCTTCGAGCGGTGTTCCTTCTTTTGAGGAAAAGTCTCTTAAATCAAGCCCATCATCAAGCTCGTTGGTGTCTTCAAGGGAAGGTTCGGGTTCAAAGAAACCCTTTGTCTCGAGGGCTTCTTCCTCTTGTGTGGCGTCGTGGGGGGGGGGCTGAATGGTTCCTTTGTCTGCCAAAAGGGAGACCGTCTGGCATTTGGGGCATACGGCCGGGACTTTATTCAAATCATAAAAACGTGTGTTACACGCTGAGCAAAAATGTTTTTGTCCGAGATGTGCATGTGTCATTGTGAAAACCTCAATCAATCAACCAAATAAAATCTAAAAAACCATCAAGCATGGGTCACAAATCATGTGTAAACCTTTTCTGCCTATGTTTTTCATTTCACATATGTTGTTTTTTTCAAAAAAAGGTTATGTTTGGGTAAATGCCTTTAAAAAGTTTGCGCATGGCCTGTCAGATGCGCGTTTGAGGGTGTTGTCTACATTCGGGCGAAGGAGCACATGAACACAGAACAGAAGAGTTTTTTGGCGTTGGACCAAGGAGAAGATTTTGGCGCGCTTTTGGATACGTTTTTCCGAGGGCAAAAATCGCTTGAGCGCTGTTTAGCAAAAGGGTATATCCGCGAGGTTGGCGATGAGGACGTGCGCGTAGATGTGCGCTCGGAAACAGATGATTATATCTCTGAGGGGTATATTCCTTTAAAAGAGTTTAAAGGGCATGATGAGCACCTTCCCGTCGTGGGTGATGTGGTGGATGTGTATATCGAGCGTTTTGAAGGGCGTGATGGCGAGATTGTCTTAAGCTATGAACGCGCAAAGCGTGAGGCGGCCTGGCGCGAGCTTGAAGAAAGCCATGAAAAGAACGAAATTGTGGAAGGTGTGATTTTTGGCCGTGTCCGGGGTGGTTTTACGGTGAATATCAAGGGCATCGTCGGCTTCTTGCCAGGCAGCCAGATTGACGTGCGGCCTGTGAAAGACTTGGCGCCGCTCATGGATGTGAAGCTTCAGTTCCGTCTGCTTAAGATGGATCGTTTGCGCAACAACATTGTGGTGTCTCGTCGCGCTGTGATGGAAGATTCGCGCTCAGAAAGCCGGGCAGAGCTCTTCTCGCGCTTGCAGGAAGGTCAGATTGTGCGTGGTGAGGTTAAAAACATCACAGATTATGGGGCTTTCATTGATCTTGGGGGCGTGGACGGCTTGTTGCACATCACAGATATTTCGTGGCAACGCATTCAAAACCCACGTGATGTGTTGAGTGTGGGTCAAGAGCTTGATGTGCGGATTATTCGCTTTAATCGTGAGACGGGTCGTGTGTCTTTGGGGCTTAAGCAGCTTAAGGAAGACCCGTGGGATCGTGTGGCTGAGAAATACCCTGTGGGCAGTCGCGTGAAAGGCCGCGTGACAAACGTGACCGATTATGGTGCGTTTGTGGAAATTGAATCGGGCATTGAAGGGTTGATCCACGTCTCTGAGATGAGCTGGAGCAAAAAATCCACCCAGCCCGCGCGCTTGCTGTCAACCTCACAAGAGGTGGAAGTGGAAGTACTCGAGCTTGATCAAGGCCGCAGACGGTTATCTTTGGGCATTAAGCAGTGCCAGCAAAACCCGTGGGAGGTGATTCAAAAAGATTTCCCCGTGGGCACGGTGTTGGAGCGAAAAGTCCGCGATATTACCGGTTTTGCCTTGTTTGTAGAGGTGTTTGGTGATGTGGACGGCATTGTGCACGCAGCTGACTTGTCGTGGGACAAAAGTGATGCTGACGCTTTAGCCGCCTATGCCAAGGGGGATCCTATTCGCGTGAAAGTCTTGCGCGTGGATCCTGAGAAAGAGCAGGTCGTTTTGGGCGTGAAACAGCTTTCGGATGATCCAGAGTCTCACAAGAGAAAATCCCTCCGCAAGGGGGATATTGTGACCTGTGTGATCACCAAGGTGGTAGATCAGGGCATTGAGGTGTCTTTTGGCGACGATGGGGTGACGGGTTTTATCCGCCGCGGTGACTTGTCGCGCGACCGCAGTGAGCAGCGGGCAGATCGTTTTGCCGTGGGCGAAAAGGTGGACGCTAAGATTATGTCTCTTGAGGCGGGTTCTTCTGTGTCATTGTCGATTAAGGCTCGGGAGCTTGAAGAAGAGCGTGAGCTGATGAACAGACATGGTTCGTCGGACAGTGGCGCTACGTTGCGTGAGATCTTGGGTGTGTCTGCAGGCCTGGCGGATCAAGCATCAAGCGAGACCAAGGATACCAAGGCATCTTCCCCCTCTCCTAAAAAGTAAGGCGTTTACGGTAGAGAGCTTTTTCCCGCGGGAGGGCGTGTTAGGCCCTGCATGAGGGGTCTTATGCGCACTTGTGCCTGAGAAACAAGCTTGTGAACCTGTTGGCTTTGTATCTGGCCTGGGGCGTATTTGCCTGGCTCTTTTTGAGCCTAGGGGTGTGTGCGTCCGTGGCCCTCTTGGGTGGTGAGCACATGGGCAAAAACCACGAGGAACAGGCTGTAAATCACCGTCCACAGGACTGTGTTGAGTGTGAGGATCAGGCCTAGGCCGAGCATGGCGCGCGCACCCCACATCAGCTGGATAACCTCGCGGCAAAAGAGATAGAGCAAGACGATTACGCCACTGCCTAAAAACACGAGGCCCGTCGCACGCCGTGCCTTTTTGAAGGCCAGCGCAAAGGGGAAGGGGTGTTTGTGGGCGATATACACCAGGCTCAAGATGAGCCGCGCGATCACATAAAGCCCGATGACCGTGAGCGTGCCCTCCAGAATATAGTGGAAGACGCGTCCCCAAAAAATGTGGGGAATGATGTTTTGAAACACGTACCCTGCACCCTTAATGCCTACCTGGCAAGCCCCAATGTTGACTTCGTGCTGATGAATGGTGTCCCCACGGTCAATGCTTTGGGTGGAGAGATAGGTGGGCGGTAGCTGCGGCCCCTGGTTCGCCTTTGTGCGTAACGCGATCACCTGCGTGGGCCGCTGGCACACATCGTGCGGGCACGATTCTTTCACCAGATGACCGACAGACCCTAAGGCAGAGAGCACCACCAAGCCCAACAGCCACAAACGATTTTGCTTTGACAAAGACCACAGCTGGTCATGGGCAAGGGGTTCTTTGGTATGAAACCATGCAAAAACCTGGCGCGCAACCAGGGTAAAGAGCCCCCACGAAAACACAAGCCACGCAGCCAGCATCCCCCACGCCTTCCATGAGGCGGGCATATCAAGCCCCGGGGTCAACAGCGCAAAGGGCCATGTGATATCAAAAGGGGGCGCGCCTATGAGCCCATAAAGGGCCAAGGCCAGCGGGAGCAACAAGCCGTACGAGATCAGCAAAATGCGCATCAGCGGATACCACGCATCTTCGAGGTAAAAAAAGACCAGCCTGAACACCCGGGTTAGCGAGAGCCCGTGGCTGCACAAAGGGCATCGGTTGCCATTGGTGGCCTTGTCTTTGGGGGGTAAAAAAGTGTTCAACGCCTCGTCCTTTCCCCCCCCTTATTGTGTGTCCCCCCTTTTGATGTTGTGTTTCCTGGTTGTGGGCCCTCGGCATGGAAGGGCCTGAGTTTTAAGGTTATGTTTGCGGTGGTGGTTTTTGAGCGCCCTTTCTTGGCGTGCGTGGTTTTGCCTTTGTCTTTGCAGAAGGCGTTTTGCGCGCGCTGGCAGACGGGCTTTTTTGTGGGGTTTTTTGCGCGCCTTTTTGTGAGGTTTTTTGCTTGGGGGCTGGCGCCACCTGTTCAGCTTTCACGATCGCCCCTTGGGAAGCTGGTGAGGCGCTGTCTAATAAGGGCCCGCGGGTATCTTCAAGAAACCGGTAGGCAAGGCCGTAATAGACATACAAGAAAATGTTGAGACCCCCAACCCAAGCGGCCAGGGGAAGGGTTATGAGAAGTTTGCCCCCCAAGGTGGGGGTGAACAGTAAGGTCACAATCAGCATCAAATTACCTAAGATGCCTAGCAAGAGGATTACCTGCATGCCTGAAAAGAGGCGCCAAAAAGATTTCCGCGACAGATGCCATGCCCGTGATAAGGGCCGGGGCCTTTCATCGGCCAACGTGCCATAAAGGGGCAAAAAACGTGTGAAGACATAAAGGAGTAGAACATGCCACATCATGGCGATGAGTGTGATTAACCGGCGGGATAGGTCGTCCCAGGTCGAACCATGGCTTTGCGTTGGTGTTTTGGGTGCCTCTTGGCGAACCGCATGGGCCGAGGCGGGGGTGTTTTCGTGCACTGTTATACTTGTGTTGCTATCTCGTGGCACCGTTGTGTGATGATGCACCGTTTTGATGCGATGACGCACAATCTGGCCTTCTGCATTCAGCTCTTTTTCTGACACAACCCGTGAAGACGTGACGGGGGGAGATATGTTTTGCTGGTGATGCACCGTTTTGATGCGATGACGCACAATTTGGCCTTCTGCATTCAGCTCTTTTTCTGACACAACCCGTGAAGACGTGACGGGGGGAGATATGTTTTTCTGGCTTTGTTTCGTGGGGGGACTGAGCGTTTTTCCATCATTGATAAGGGGCTGGATGAGTAATGGGATTCCCATACTCACCGCAATCAACAGCACGATTTTTAGAAACCGCTTTGTGAAGAACAAGGGTTTGAGGTAGGCGAGACTCAAGATGTCTTTAAAGGTGCGCACGTGTGTGTCGCGGCCAAGGGCAATGTCCAGCACAGGCAGCGCTATGGAGAAAGCGCCCGCATCGGCGCCGAGGCGAGAAAAAGAGGACAGGATCTGCAATGTAACCAGGAGATAGAGCAGCCCATGCAACCTTCCGCCCCCAGCCATGTTGTGGACAGCATAGGTACCGAAAATCAGGGGGACCAACACCATCAATGAAAAGATCATCATCAGGCGCCACAGGGTGCCGTGGGTTGTGACAAGGTGCCAGCTTTTTTTCACAAGACCCAAAACAGGCAGTTTCGGCAGGGAAGACCAAGCTTCATGTTGAGTGTTGGAGGGTGGCGTGGGCATAAACAAACTCCTTAAGGCGTGAGGGGGGTGGCATGCGGGAGGTTTTCTGAGCCATGCTCAAGAAACAGGGTGGGCGAGGCTGAGAGGGGCGCGCCGGCTTCGCGGGTTTTCTTTTCTTCCTCTTGAATCAACGCTAATCCCGTGAGGGCTGTGTAGGAGGTGTAGGTGGCAAAAAGCGTACATAAGTACACCACAAACCCTAAGGGCTGAAGCGGTAAGATCGACGGTGTGAGGGGCACCAACGCAAACAGCTTGATGCCCATCCATAACACGGGCAGCAGCAGCGCCATCAGCAGAAAAAACCGCCAGTTGGAGGAAAAAAGGTAGGCGCTTTTCATGGGGCGGGGTTGGTTCAGGTAAAAATGAATGGGAAAAAACGTGCACAGGCGGGGAATGGCCAGAAAGAAGCTGAGAATGTGAAGCCCCAAAAAAGCTGCAAAAAAATGGTGGGCGCATAAGGTAGGTTGCTGCCACAAAAAGGTGATGAGCGTTTGTGTGCCGATCAAAAAAAACCCAAGGCTGCCCCAGGTGCCCAAAGGACCTGAAAGCAAAAACAAACGCATTTTAAAGGTGAAATATTTTTTGGGGTTCATAAATCCCGGATCGAGGATGTAGGGCACCCTAGAAAAAAGGGAAAACTGAAGGCAAAACACCAACATGGTGGTGAACAGAGCCCTCTCTATATAAAAAACCCACGCCCGGGCATGGGCCGCCGCAAGCCCCACCTCAGACACAGACCACAAAACGAAAAAAATATACCCAATGCGCATCCAGTCTTTGTAAAAGGCAAACCCCGGGGGAGAATAAAGAACTTTTAAACTTGGATGTACCATCGGAACCACTTTCACAACAAACAAACGGGGCATGTAGGCATGCGTTAGCTACATTAAAATACAAATTTGTATAAAAAAAATAAAAATTGGTCAGAAAATAATATTTTTAATCCAAAAAAGATTTTTAGAGCGTGGGGCACATCTCAAGGTCAGAGACCCACTCAAACAAGAGGGGTGCATGTTTGTAATAGCGAATCTTTACGGTCTGGAAGCGTGGGAAGGGGATATGGGTTTTGACAAAGTGCGTGATGTGATGGCGATCCGGGGTGCTGGTTTTCTTATCTTCTTTATCATCATCGCTTTCCTTATTATCATCTGTGTTGTCATCGCCTTTGGGCGCTTCGTCACCTTTCTCAGCAAGGGTGGCGGTATAAGAGAGGCGGTAGAGATAGGTGCGATGGGAAAGGGTGCTGTCATAGGTGAGGACGGCAGAGGTTTCCTCCCATGGCGCCAGATCATCAGGATAGGTTTCTCGATAAGGGTCGCGGCTGTTGTCTTTGGGGAAATACAGCTCCATGCCGCGGCATTCAAGAGCGGGCGTTAGTTTCTTTTCAATGGACTCCCGATGGACACATCCCATGAGGCCCAGCAGGAGTCCCACAAAACAGGCGAACCAAACATGCATACGAAACACCCAAAACCATACTGGGGGTACAGCAAAATGGGGACCATTTTTGATGAGTCGCGGCTAAGATGGAAGAAGGTAAGGAATCATAAGCCAAAATAAAGGCAGTAACAGGGCCAAGGCATAAAGCGTATAGCGGCCAAAACTAGGCATGGGCACCTTATACTCTTCTTCTGCAATGTGCTTCACCATCAAGTTGGGGGCATTGCCGATATACGTGATGGCGCCCATAAAGACAGCACCGAGAGAGATGGCCGATAGGATGGCGCGCCCTTCGTTCATGAGATAAGAAGGGTCGCTGCCCGCCGCGCCAAAGAAAATGAGGTAGGTCGGTGCATTATCCAGAAACGCAGAGAAAATGCCTGTCAGCCAAAAATAAGCCATCACCGCCGGTTGTCCATCGGGTGTGTTGAGGGGAGCCAGAAGAGAGGCAAACGGACCGCTTCCGCCTTGCTCAAGCAGGGTGATAATGGGATGGGCCGTGATAAAAATGGCCAGAAAGATAATGGATACTTCTTTTAACGGGTGAAGCGTCCACCGGTGCCGGCGCCGCCAGTCCATGGGGGTGATGTAGAAGCTTAGGGCGATCACCAGGCCTAAAATAACCAGTTTGACACCTTCTTGAACCCATTCTTGATGGACAAAACGCAAGGTGGTGCACAAAAACGGTGTGAGGATGAGGGTGGCAAGCACAAGGCACACAAGCCCGATCTGGGCCGTGCCCTCAACATGGAAACGACGGCGCGCCACAGGGGCCTGCACTTTTTCGGGCTCACGTTTAAAGAAATAGAGATCCAACAGAAAATAGATCAACAAGAGCACCAGCGTCATACAACACACGGGCCACCAAAGATTTTGTGTAGGCCACAGAAAGGACACACCTTTCAAAAAACCCAAAAAAAGAGGCGGATCACCCACCGATGAAAACCCACCACTGATGTTGCACACAAGCAGGATGAAAAAAATCACCGTATGGGTTTTGTGAAGGCGCCGCTTATTCATCAACAATAATGGGTGAATGCCAAGCATGGCCGATCCTGTGGTGCCAAAAAAACCAGACAACAAGGCAAAAAAAGCCAAGATCCCCGTGTTGCGTACCGGGGTCGCCGCCAGGTTAATGTGTAACTTAAGTCCACCTGCCAATACATAAAGCGTAGACAGCAAGCCTATAAAGGGCAAAAAGTCTAAAAAGGTTACGGTTCCCACCACACCACACGCGTGGCCAAAGGAATGCATATACCACAGATAAGCAAAGGAAGGACAAGTCCACAAAAAAGAGACCCATCCCATGCGACGCTCCCAAAAGCGGGGCGCATAAAGCGGAAACAATGCCAAAGAACACAGAACGCCCAGAAAGGGCGTCAAAACCCAAAACATACCTACCACAGAAAAAAACTCCTCCAGTGGCAAGGCATGCGTGGTGACTTTTTACTTAGCGATAGCGTCCTTAAGACCTTTGCCCGGTCGGAACTTCGGCAACACACGGGCGGGAATCTTAATCACACTGCCTGTCCTTGGATTGCGCCCTTCAGTCTCTTTCTTCTTGACAACACAGAAGGTGCCAAAATTGACCAAGCGGACATCACCGCCACGCTTGAGCTCACGCTCAATAACGGAAGCAAACGCATCCACAGCTTTTCCTGCGTCGACTTTTGTCAAACCAGACTGCTCAGACACAGCGTGCACAAACTCACTTTTCTTCATGGATAAACCCCTCAATTAATCCCTAGTTTTGATACTACAGCTGACAATACATCGGATATTGCTTTTTTTTCCGCGTGACGTCAACATCCAGATATAGATTTTTTCAAAAAGTTTTTTCTCGGCGCTCTTTTTTCGGTCCTTTATGCATGTGACGTCTCTCTTTTTTGTGTCAGAATTTTTCTTTGCTGTGCAAGGTATCGTCTGCGTTGTGGGCCTTTTGGCAAGTTTTTTTTTCTTTGGGCATGTGGGTCTTTTGGGGTATGTGGTTGTGGGCACCGTGGCGGCCAATATTCAGGTACTCAAAGTGGCGACCTTTGGCAGCGCGCCTCTTGAGATGGTGCAGGGCACCTTGGTTTTTTGCTCGCTTTTTTGGTGTTTTGATATGATCGTAGAATTTTTTGGCGCGCATAAGGCCTATCGCGCTTTGTATGTATCCATGACCTCAAGCGTCTTGATGACAGGGTGGATGCTGACCACGATGTGGATGTCCACCGCGCCCTATAACATGCATGTGCAAAGAGCGCTTGAGGTGGTATTTAGTCCCGCGCCGGGTATTTTTGCCGCCAGTCTTCTGGCCTACCTTGTGAGCCAAAGTCTTGATGTGTATCTGTTCTCAACCCTGCGTGCATGGACGCGTGGCCGCTTTTTGTGGTTTCGAGGGCTGCTCTCCACAGCCGTGGCCAGCTTTCTAGATCATCTTGTGTTTTCATGGCTGGCCTGGCGCGTGTTCACCGCGCAGCCTTTGGCATGGCCGTTGTTTTGGCACACCTACATCCTCACAGGCTATGGCTTGCGCCTGGCCCTTTCATTAGGGTCGCCGTGTATGCTGTATGCAGCTTATGCTGTGTATCCCTATTGTCCATGGGCTAAAAAGAAGTGCGTATGACCACAGAAATGCATGTTGCCCCCATGTGGGCGCCCCTTGAAGACAGACGCCTTGTCTTTATCCATGGGCCTGACACACACACGTTTTTGCAAGCGCTGATCACGCAAGATATGGCGCTTTTGCATACACAGAAAGCTGGTTACAGTCTTCTGCTATCGCCACAGGGGCGCTTTTTGTTTGATTTTTTTCTTATCAATCACAATGAGGGTTTGTTGCTTGATGTGGCACATACACGATTAGATGATCTTTTGCACACATTGAGGCGTTATTGTCTGCGCAGCCGTGTGACCTTTGATGATGTGTCTTCAGCGTATGACGTGGTTGCCTTTTTCTCACCACAACCCTTTGGGTCTTTGGTTTCAGGATCTGAGCTTTCCGCTTTTCACGAGGTTGTCGTGTCCTCTCAAGAGGAGGTGTGTTTTGAAGACCCGCGTCTTCCTGCGTTGGGGGTGAGGATGGTGGTCTCAAAAGGTGGGGCGCATGGTGCTGCAGGGGATCACATTAAAAAAACCGGCCATCCCGTATCAAAAGAAACGTATCAAAGGCACCAGCTGTCCTTGGGGGTGGCTGGCACATCTAGCATGGTGCCCGGTAAGGCCATCCCGCTTGAATATGGTTTGCATCATCTCCAAGGCATTGCCGAGCAAAAAGGGTGTTATCTGGGGCAAGAGCTGATTGCGCGCACGCTTCATCGGGGGCAGATTCACAAATCGGTGTTTCCGGCCCTATGTGAAAAGAGGCAACCCCAGCGAGGGCAATCTGTGGTGTGCGGGGCAGGAGAGGCTGCAGCATCGGTGGTCGACATTCATCAAGACATCGCGCTTATTCGCGGTCCAGTTTCTCGGCTTAAGGAGATTGTGAAGCACGAAGGCCGCCTCTTTTTTGACATGGACGCAGAGCAAGGGGTGTTGACCCCCGCCATCAGTTCTTGGATGCAAAAGCCCAAGGCTTCAAAAAATTTTTGAGTCACGGGTGCGGGGCAAAGACCGACCTTGAATCAGAGGGTGTTTTTTGAGCAGTCTGACGTGCTCAAAGTACGCGTAGTGGGGGTGAAAAAATTGGCTGCTTTGATGCGCGGGATGCATGTTGGGATAGGTCGTGGGTAACATCTCTAACGCTGGTTTGGGGGTATGAGCTTTGTGTGGATTAGGATAAGGGAACAAGGGAGAAAAAGGGATGGGCGCGTCAGCGTGCGGCATATCATTTTGGGTTACAAAGGGTCTATCAATCAAGGTGCCTCCATCTGAGGTAGAGATGACAGACCAAGGCAAGCTGTGTGCGCGCACGCGCGCTTGCTCATCGTGTTGTGTGGACTCTGTCCATGCCTCGAAAAGATCAATCAGGGTGGGAGTCAGTGAGCAGGTTAAAGGGGCAGGCAACCCCCATCTTTCACCTGAAAGAAAAGCGTGTGGGTCTTGAGACAGATGAATCGAGGCCCATGGTTCACAAAGAGGTCGGGGTAAAGGGTTTTGAAGGAACAGGATATCTTGTTTTTGACTCCACAATCGTTGTACAGGGTAGGTATAAAAAAACTTGGTTCCACCTGAGAAGGGTTTTGACTTAGCCACACAAATAGAGCTCTTTGAAAGGGTACCTTGATCGCCTAGATCAAGAAAGAAAAGGAACTCTCCCTCAACTTTGCGGTGAAAATGGTTGATGCGCAGGGCTGAAAAACTGTGGCCATGTGGTTCAGAAACATGCCGAAGCGGGCCTGCAAAGTAAAAATCCTGGTCTTTCTTTTGCCATACAACACGGTTGTGAGGGGATGTGAAGGGATAAAAAAAGACTCCTGATTTTCACGATCAAAACAGTCAAGCGACACAAGCCAGGATTGGCATACCATCAAAACCATCAAACACCAAAAGCCTCGCATATCAATCACCTGTACCACAGTTTTTCATGGTGAGCACCTTATAAGATTCAGCCTTCTTTTTCTTCTGATACACAGTTTGCCATTGAAAAGAAAAGGATTTTTTAAAGAGGTCTGTGAGATTTCTGTGAATAGGCCTACGGGTTTTTCAAACACGAGATTCACAGGGGAGAAGGCTGTCAGAAGGCCTATAAGCCGGGTTCTGTACTCTTTATGAAAGAGCGAGGATCATTTATCTGAGACGTCTGTTACCAAACGCCTTGTGCAGCTGACCCGCATCTTGCGCAGTGTGGAAAAGCACTGGCCATGAACGCGTGCGTCCATGACGAAGATGCCTACATAGCCTTGCTTTAGGTGGGGTTTACCCTGCCACACCCCTCGCGAGGTGCGCGGTGCGCTCTTACCGCACCCTTTCACCCTTACCCTTTGAAAGGGCGGTTTACTTTCTGTGGCACTTTCCCTCAGGTTGCCCTGGCTGGACGTTATCCAGCACCTTTTTTCCAATAAAGCCCGGACTTTCCTCACGATATCAAAGCACATCGCGTAATCCTCCAGCCTTCTGACACTTTAGGGTAAAAAAAAGCCCTCCTAAAAGCAAGTCTTTTGGGCTGGCGCTTGGTGCAAAAAAAAGCCCGCCACCGGTAAGGGGGTGGCTTTGTGTGTGGGGGGATCGTTGGGTCTTTTGATAGACGCTATGAATCAACGTGGTGCAACACGCCCAACGTTATGTGCTGTAAGACACCTCGTTTTCTCGCACAGAAAAAGAACCTTCTGAGGATGAAGCGTTATTTTGTGACCAAGAAGGCAGGGTTTCTGATCCCTCCAGCCTGTCTAGCTCGCTATTAAGCCAACGATCGAAAGATTCGTCTGGTCTTGGGAGTGTGGGCCTTTCTAGCTGGCCTAGCTCTCTGATAAACCAACGATTGAGAGACTCATCTGACCTTGAGAGGGAGATGGTCTCCTCACCCATGGGCACATGGCTACCTTGATGGTTGGTGGGGGATGATGCTTCAGGTGTCACTTCTTCCACGACTGTCTCAAGGGTGGGTTTCATCTGTGGGTTTGCCGCCAAAAAATTTTGTATGGTGGGGTGCGTCAAAAAGGTTACCGACTCATCTTCAAAGAGCGGACGTAAGCAAGGACTGTGTTCAACTCATGTCTTTTTGATATCCGCATACTCAGGTCCTGCCTGTGATGGGTGTGTGTTCACGCGGTTGACCTTTTTGCTTCGTAAGACGAGTGTGTCCAAGGGGCCACCGCTCCCTGCAGAAAAAACAAACGCATGTGGGTGACCAACATTCACAAATCGTTGCTGCGGATGATAGGTGCCAGCATCACATTGGTGGCGTGTGGTGTCTGTGCCTATGACAGAGGGAATCCATGTTTGAGGAAAAAAGTATTGTGACACCCAAGCATCACCAGGGCCTCTTTCACGAAAGGCCGCGCCATCAAGTGCCCAGAATGTAGATTGGCTGCCATCATAGGGCTTGACGGCAAGGGGGATATGAGCCATGCACGGACTATGAGTCGTTGCGTTATATAGAGATGAAAACGTGGCTGTGGGCGCATAGGTCACCTTGTTTGAGCCGTAACAAAGGGCTTCAAGGGTCCCGAGCGCAGAGATGGTGTATTCTTGGGCTGCACCTTGGATCTTGCCCGTGAGCACACCGTTTTCGAGGGAAAAGCTGTTCATATC
This sequence comes from uncultured Holosporaceae bacterium, assembly GCA_965661165.1. Classification (GTDB taxonomy): domain Bacteria; phylum Pseudomonadota; class Alphaproteobacteria; order Holosporales; family Hepatobacteraceae; genus Hepatobacter. The sequence continues at coordinate 17,692 of CBFICL010000022.1, forward strand.
AAAAAGCCGCTTCTCGAGCGTGCCTGTCTCTTTGTTGAGGCGTGTGGCATAGACAATGCGGGGGGGCGCACCATCCCCGTTGTGAAGCATAATATCGGCATTACTGTCACCTTGTGTAACATAAAGGCCCGCATGCAAGGCGCTGTGTGTGAGCAAAAAGGCAGAAAGAAGAGAGAAAAAACGCATAGATCAAAGGCCATCCCGAGAATATGCATAAATTTTATATTAAATTTTTTCTAATGGGGTAGAACTGTGCTGTAAGGCGTTGACGGCATGTCTTTTTTGATGGGTAAATCCCTGGCGTGGATGTGCTGTGTGCACGCCCGTTTCTCTTAGGGGCAAAGCATAAGAAAAGCCCGCCACCTTGGGAGTGGCGAGCTATAGAAGGCCGTGCGAGCTTTCTGTTCGCGTGGGGCGTGTGGTCCCTTATGACTTAATCAGGTTGATAAAGTGCGTTTGTTCCTGTGTTATTCGCAACCGTGGCCTCTTCGTCCTCAAGGATTTCAAAAGAATCGATTGAGTTCTGCCGTGATAAAACAGGCGATCTGTGAGATGCTTCTGCAGAATGCCCTGCTCCTTGGAGTTGAGCATCCCCCCTATTCACCTGAGGCCCTAACGCGGCAGGCGTTAGCGCAGGAACGAGGTCTGCAGGTTGTTGTTGGGCAGCGGCTCCAGCTTGTAGGTTTTGAAAAGATGTCATCATCTGCCCAAAGAGAGCATTTTGTGCTTCCCTGTCTTGTGTCATCTGTGATTGCAAAGCCTGCAGGGCTTCCGCTTGCTGTTGTCTTGCTTGTTCCATCTGTGCTTGCATAGCAGCTCTTTCTTGCACCCTGTTTTCTTCTTGCCGTATCAGCTGAGCTTGCAATTCATCAATCTGCTGTTGTCGTGGATCAACCGGCGGCTGTGGTGCAGCTTGGGGGGCTTTTTCACCTTCAAAGAGTGGCCGCAAGTCAGCACTGTCGGCTGTCCAGGGACCTATAATGTCTAGATGTCCTTCTGCCAGGGGTGTGCCGCCAAAATCTTGACGGAGATTGCTCCATAAACCCCTACCTTCTCTAGCCCAGCTGTTGCCAGAAAAGGGTACAGGTGCAGGTTGAAGAACAGATCCTGGGCCCACAAGATAGTGCCAACTCCACCCGGCCCTGAAGCCAAGGTCATTGCCGGCGGTTACAGAGCGGGGTAACCAGCTTTGTGGGAAAAAGAATTTGTTGTGTCGATCACCTGTGGCATTTTTGTCATAAAGAGCGATGCCGTTTACCACCCTCATTTCTACTTTTCCATCCCCCCCTTGGTTCTTTGCTAGGGGCAAATAAGCTATATAGGTATCATGTCCTCCGGGCTGATTTCTTCCAGAGACGACACCATTGTTATCAAATTCAAGTGTGCTGGTTGTATAGCGACACATTGTAACGCCATAGGGCGAAGAGATAGTATATTTTTGATCCTCTCCCCGAATTTGGCCCGTCAGCACACCGTTTTCAAGAGAAAAGCTGTTCACATCAAAAAGAAGTTTGTCACGCTCTCCTGTCTCTGCATTGGGGCGTGTGGCATAGACAATGCAGGGGGCATCCCCATCCGCGTTGTGAAGTGTGATGTCGGCTTCACCTCCACCTTGTGTGGTCACCTGAAGGCCCGCATGCAAGGTGCTGTGTGTAAGCAAAAGGGCAGAAAGAAGAGAGAAAAAACGCATAGAACATAAATCCATTCTTGAGTTATGTACGTCATGATACAAATTTTTGACAAAAAAAAACATCATGATAAGCAATCCATTGATTTTTTTATCTTTTTTGATTTGTAGGAGATAGCCAAAAATGCGTGGATACGGCTTATTACATAAGCGTGTGCCGCGCTCACGCCCACAGTGGCGCCGAAAAATAGGCCAAAGAAAGCGCAAAGATGCGCTCTTTGCTTGACCTAAGCCGCAGGGGCTTTGAGGTCTGGCGCAGCAGGTTCACCCGCCTTGTCGGAAGAAGGTTTCTCTTGGGTCGAGGCTTCTTGGTCCTGGGGGCTGAGGGCCTGACGGATTTGGGCCTCCAGCTTATCCATGAGGACAGGATTTTCCTTGAGAAAGGCCCGTGCGGCTTCGCGGCCCTGGCCCAATTTTTGTGTGCCCATGGCATACCAGGCACCTGACTTGTCAATTAAGCCCGCGGCCACGCCCATATCCAGAACTTCACCGGTTTTTGAGATGCCTTCGCCATACATAATGTCAAAGTCCACCACCTTGAACGGCGGGGCCATTTTGTTTTTCACGACCTTAATACGCGTTTGGTTACCGATGACCTGGTCTTTATCCTTAATCGAGCCCACACGGCGAATATCCAAACGCACAGAGGCATAAAACTTAAGGGCATTGCCGCCCGTGGTGGTTTCAGGGTTGCCAAACATCACGCCAATTTTTTGGCGAATCTGGTTAATAAAAATCACCAAGCAGCCCGACCGTGAGATAGATCCTGTGAGTTTGCGCAAGGCTTGGCTCATAAGGCGTGCCTGCAGCCCCATGTGTGAGTCACCCATGTCACCCTCAATTTCTGCCTTAGGCACCAAGGCTGCCACACTGTCAATCACCAACACGTTGATTGTCCCTGAGCGCACGAGGGTATCGGCAATCTCGAGGGCCTGCTCCCCTGTGTCTGGCTGTGAGATGAGTAAGTCATCGAGCTTGACGCCTACCCGTTTGGCATAGATGGGATCTAAGGCATGTTCAGCATCCACAAACGCCGCCACGCCTCCGCGTTTTTGCACCTCAGACACCACATGAAGGGTGAGGGTGGTT
>CBFICL010000023.1:0-20397 GCA_965661165.1 uncultured Holosporaceae bacterium
ACTGGCACATTTGATGCACCTTGATGTCGCAGAAAATCAACTTGAAGCGCTGCCTTTCACTATTGGTGATTTGTCATCTCTTTGTTGTCTTGATGTGTCTCGTAATGCTCTCTATGCTTTCCCCGCCTCGTTGATGCGGTTAAAAAAACTCAAAGCCTTATATGCCTCTGAGAATGATTTAGAAAGCTTGTGTGGGCGCGTGGGGGGGCTCACTGCTTTGGAGGTTCTTGATGTGTCAGACAATCACATCAACATGTTGCCCCAAGAAATATCGGGGCTTAAAGAGCTGCGCTACCTGATTGTGCATAATAATCGGCTAACCCACTCCTATCGTGGGGTGTGGCCCCATCTGATCATCATAGAGCATGAACAATAGGTTCTTATCCTGCTTTTACAAGAGATCCTGTTTTTCAAGCAGACTCAGCTGATCACGTAAGCGGGCCGCTTTTTCAAAATCAAGACAAGATGCGGCCTCAAGCATGTCTTTTTCAAGTTTGTGAAGATGCGCCTTCTTTGCCTTGGCCGATGTAAAGGTGGGCGATGGTTTTTCCGCTTCCTCTAAGGCATCTTTGTTGTACACCGTGGCCAAAATGTCTGACAAGTCTTTCTTCACACCCTGAGGGGTGATGTTGTGCTCTTTGTTATAAGCCATTTGTTTGGCGCGGCGGCGCGTTGTTTCCTCAAGGGCGTCGCGCATCGACGGGGTAATCACATCGCCATAGAGAATGACTTTACCATGGATATGACGTGCAGCTCGCCCAATGGTTTGGATAAGCGAGGTTTTTGATCGGAGAAACCCTTCTTTATCTGCATCAATAATGGCCACAAGGCTGCATTCGGGGATATCAAGCCCTTCACGTAACAAATTGATGCCTACTAGGATATCAAAATCCCCTGCGCGTAATTTTTGAATAATATCGATGCGCTCAAGGGTGTCGACATCTGAATGAATATAGCGTGATTTCAGCCCCATTTCTGTGAAATAATCTTGAAGGGTTTCGGCCATTTTTTTGGTGAGTGTGGTGATGAGAACGCGTTCATGGCGCCCGGTTGTTTTGTGTATTTCTTGAATGAGGTCATCAATTTGGTCATGGGTGGGACGCACCTCACACACAGGGTCTATAAGGCCGGTGGGGCGAATCACTTGTTCGACCACCTCGCCACCTGTCATCTCAAGCTCAAAAGGTCCTGGCGTGGCAGAAACAAAAATAGTGTCGGGGCGCATAGCCTCCCATTCTTCAAACATAAGGGGGCGGTTGTCGGCGCATGAGGGCAAACGAAACCCATGATCAGACAATGTTTTTTTGCGGCTTGCATCTCCACGATACATGGCCCGAAGCTGGGGCAGGGTGACGTGGCTTTCATCAATCATCAGCAAAGCATTGGCCGGGAGATATTCAAACAACGTAGGTGGGGGCTCACCTGGTTTGCGTCCGGTGAGATAGCGTGAATAGTTTTCAATGCCTGGGCAAGAGCCCGTGGTGGCAATAGATTCAAGGTCAAAGCGTGTGCGTTCATCAAGCCGCTGCGCCTCCACCAGCTTGTTGGCATGGCGAAGCTCTTCAAGGCGCACGGCAAGGTCTGCTTTAATATGCTTGATGGCTTGCACGCGCGTGGGGCCAGGAATCACATAGTGGCTGTTGGGATAGATGGTGATGTGATCAAGGGTCTCGCCTTTGGTGCCTAAAAGTGGATCGATTTCCACGATGGATTCAATCTCATCATCAAAGAAGGAAATACGCCATGCCCGGTCTTCATAGTGGGAGGGGAACACCTCAAGGATATCACCGCGCAGGCGAAAGGTGCCGCGTTTCAGCACCATGTCGTTGCGTGTGTATTGCAGCTCTACCAGTTTTTGGATGGTGGTCTCGCGCGCAAAGGGAAGCGTTTTATCAATCTTGCACACCATGGCGCGATAGGATTCGGGCGAGCCAATGCCATAAATGCATGAGACGCTGGCCACCACAATGACGTCGGGCCTTTCAAGCAAAGAACGCGTGGCGCTGTGCCGCATGCGATCAATGTGTTCATTGATGGTGGCTTCTTTTTCAATATAGGTGCCGGTGCGGGGAATAAAGGCTTCAGGTTGATAGTAATCATAGTAAGACACAAAATATTCCACAGCATTGTTAGGGAATAAGGCCTTCATCTCAGCATACAGTTGGGCCGCAAGGGTTTTGTTGGGCGCCAAAATCAAGGTGGGGCGTTGCGTTTCTTGGATCACATGGGCCATGGTGAAGGTTTTGCCGGACCCGGTAACGCCTAAAAGCGTGTGGTTCCTTTGTTTGCGTTTAAGAGCGCTCACCAACGCTGCAATGGCCCCGGGCTGGTCCCCTGTGGGCTGAAAAGAGGCATGGATGGCAAACGTCATGATTGCGCTGGTGAAGGTTGTGGGGATGTGGGCGCCATATCAAAATAAGATGACGCCTCAAGCAACGACCGTCCATAGGCCGTTTGGGGCTTGCGAAAAAAATCTGGGGCGTTGGCTATTTCGAGGCATGCTCCTTGTTTGAGCACCAAAAGGCGGTGCGCCAGGGCGCGCATCACGTGCAAATCATGGGTGATCAAGAGATAGGACAGGGTGTGTTCCTCTTGGAGATGGCGCAAAAGGGAGAGGACCTCTGTTTGTGTCACCAAATCGAGGGAGGATGTAGGTTCATCCAAAATCAACAAGGCCGGTTTAAGGATCAGGGCGCGTGCAATGGCCACCCGCTGTCTTTGCCCGCCGGAAAGCTCATGGGGATAGCGCGCTAACAAGGCCGGCTTCAGCCCCACGTCCTTCATAACATGGCGGATGCGGACCTGTTGTTCGTGGTGTGTGATCTCTTTGTGCTGGCGTAAGCCTTCTTTGATAATGTCTTCAATCAAAAAGCGCGGGTTGAGTGACCCAAAGGGATCTTGGAAAATATATTGCAGTCGGCCCCGTCTTTGACGCAGCGCCGCGCCTTCAAGTGATAGCCAATCCTCGCTCTCAAAGGAGATGCGTCCGGTGCTTTTCATGATGCGAAGCAAGGCCATGGCCAGGGTTGTTTTGCCCGAACCGCTTTCGCCCAACACGCCTAGGGTTTCTCCTTTTTGCATAGAAAACGTGATGTCACGCAAAAGAGGTATCCGTTGCTTGCGAAACCAATGCACACTTTGCTCCACCTCAACACTCACGTTGCTTACCTCAAGAAGCTTCTCTTGAGCGCAAAGGGAAGTGGGCGACATGCGATAATGAAAGTTTGCCACCAGGTTTTTTGTGTAAGGCGCTTGCGGTGCCTTGAGAAGGGCGGCATTTCCCTTTTCTACGCACTGCCCGTCTTTCAAGACAAACACCTTATCAGCGCACCGGGCTGCCACGCCCAGGTGGTGGGTGATCAACAAAAGGGCCATGTTGGTTTTTTTCTGCAATGCTTTGAGGTGCTTGATAAGGTCTACCTGTGTCACGACATCAAGGGCCGTGGTGGGCTCATCGGCAATTAACAATTTGGGCTGACCGGCCAAGGCCATGGCGGTGAGCACGCGTTGACGTTGCCCACCGGAAAGCTCATGGGGATAGGCATCAAGGCGGTCTGCGCCTTGCGGGAACCCCACAGACGTAAGCAACGTTTTCAAACGATGCAAGAGGTCCTTTTTTGATAAAGAGGCGCTTTCAGGAATGGCTTCGGTGATTTGGGTGCCGAGGGTGTGGAGGGGGTTCAGGCTGGTCATAGGGTCTTGGAAGACAAACCCGATGTCACGACCGCGGATGTGGGTGAGGTGTTTGTCAGAAGCCGTGAGCAACGCGTGGCCATCAAAAAAAACCTGGCCCGAAACGCGGGCGTGGGCCGGTAACAACTTGAGCAGAGCCTTTGCAGACACACTTTTGCCCGAGCCGCTTTCCCCCAAAAAACATAAGGTCTCGCCGGTGTGAATATCAAAAGAAATGTTGTGAACAACGGTCGTGGTCTCTTTGTCGTCAGCAAAGGCTACGCCAAGGTTACGGACAGACAAAAGAGGAGAGGCGGTCACACTATTTGATTTTGGCTTCCTTGAAAGAGACATGGCGCCGGAGACGGCGGTCGTATTTTCTGACCTCCATCTTCGATGTTTGGGTTTTTGGGTTCTTTTTGGCTACGTAAAATGTGCCTGTTCCCTCTGTGCTCAGCAACTTGACCACAAGCGCCCCACGTTTTTTTGCCATTGCCTACATAACCTCACGAGAATGTCTCTCCAAAATAAACAAAATCTCACACGAAGGTCAAGAGATTTTCCGGGGTACGAAAGAGGTCGTTAAGGTTCGGGCCTTACGTTGTGGGGGAAGGAGATAAAAGTCATGACAAAACGCGTATTCATCACAGGTGCGACGCGGGGCATCGGCGCCGCCATTGCCAAAGCTTTTGCCCAGCAAGGGCATCGTGTGGTTGTGACCTATGGCCATGATGATGAGGCTGCCCTGTCTTTTCACCGTGATACAGGCATCGCCACGTTTAAGTGGGATATGGGTGCTTTTGACACTGCCCCTGCTTTGGTGACAGAATTGATAAATGCCCATGGTCCTTTTGATATTCTTATCAATAATGCAGGGATTACAAAAGATGCATGGCTGGGCAAAATGGAGCCCTCTGCATGGCATCGCGTTATCGACACCAATCTTTCCTCTCTTTTTTATGTGTGTCAGGCTGTGCTTCCCCACATGGTGAACCAAACATGGGGGAGAATTGTCAATATCAGCTCGATCAATGCTCTTAAAGGGCAAAAGGGTCAAACAAACTATGCGGCGGCAAAGGCGGGGATGCTTGGGTTCACCAAATCACTTGCGCAAGAGGTGGCGAAATGGAACATTACTGCGAATGCGGTGGCACCTGGCTATACAGACACAGATATGATGCGGGCCGTCCCGCAAGAGATTCTGGAGAAAATCAAGGCAGAGATTCCCATGAGGCGGTTTGCTTCCGTAGAGGATGTGGCAAGCTCTGTTTTATTTTTGGCGTCTGATGCAGCTTCTTACATGACGGGGCAGACCCTGCACGTTAACGGTGGGCATTGGATGGGATAGCGTGCAACTTAAAAAATAGATTGTTTTTATTATATTATTTTTTTTTAAAATTTTTTTTTCTTGATTAAGGTATTGCTATTGCGCATAAAAGCTACCTAGGACAAAAAAGATTCCTAGATGTTTATAAAATAAACAATAGAGGGTGGTTATGTTGAAAAACAAGTGGGTGTTTCTGTTATTTTTGGTTATTTTTGGTACATCTGTGTGTTTTTAGAGATGTTCTTCTGGTGTAATCTTGGAAGATGTTCTCCTAGGGGGCGATCCATCAAAGGTGGTTATGAACGTTGAGCGTGGTGCCGCCTATGTATATTTTATGAAGAGTTTTGAGTTCTGTGTAAGGAGCTCATCCTTTCTTAGGTTTTTTTTGAAAACCTGAGGCCTGTGTACTCAGGGCGGTGTTGCTGTTTTGGGTATATCTAAAATGTGTATTAAATGAGGGGGGAAATCCTTTATGTTGAAAAAAAAATATCTGACCTATTGTGTGATCAGCGTGTTTTCTTTGGGCGCGGAGCTGTGTGCTGGCTCTTTTAAAGATGTGCTGGATGATCCAAACTCTGGATGGGCAGGAAAAGCATCCACTGTGGGCGTCGTGCCGTGTCAGCAGGTGACAAAATATGTGTTACCTGAAGGCAAAACCCTTGAAAAGAACCTCTTTCCCACACCTTCAGAAGGCAACCCAGCGCGAAGCTGGCTTGTGGTGACCGTGACAGATGGCAAGCCTGTAAAAGACACGGTAACCGATTGGTTCGCCAAAGGTATGTCTGCTGATTATGCCCTTGATGATGGGGGGTTGTATCGCCTGTTCCCCGAAAACTTTGACTTTAGCGAGCGCGTGTCTCAAATGTCGGGTAAACATAACAAGCAAGCGGTCAATGTGTTGGTGAATGCCTTGGCCTGGTCCGAATTAGAAAAAGATAAGCATGTTCCTTTTTTGAATGCCGTTATCAAGAAGCATGATCTCAAAGAAGCCATGACGATGTTTGTGTTGCGTAATTCAGAGAGCAAAGGACATGCCGCCGGACATCTTTCGGGTATGGAAAAGCTAGAAGGCGTGGTACGGACTCTAACGCCGCAGAATGCTGAGCTAGATGACGCCAACAAGACCTATTTGGAAAACCAGAAAGCGCGGCTTAAAGGCCATCAATCTTCTCTCGAAGCGATGGAGGCGTTTTTGAATCCGTCAAGCGCCAGTCCTGTGGAAACCGAAGCTGCAAGTGCAGACCCCAGCGGTGCCGCTTCTGTGGAGGTGTCTGTAAAGATTCATAACTAATCTTATTGAACAACAAATCTTTGGGTGGTGCTGTCAGCCTATGGTTTACCGTACCCCCTCTTGCCTGTCTCGCAGCCCTCGTTAAGGGGGCGCGAGATTTTTTTATGGGCAGACCCCTCAAAGGGTAGCTTTTCCGGTGGCTTTTTCCTTTAAACCGCTGTTTATGCGCTTATATATCTGCCAGTTTTTCTGCCTGATCGTGGGCGATGAGTGGGTCAAGGAGCGGATCAAGGTTGCCCATCAAAATGGCATCGATCTGATGCAGGGTGAGGTGGATGCGGTGATCTGTAACGCGGCCTTGCGGAAAGTTATAGGTGCGAATGCGCCCCGAGCGATCGCCGCTACCCACCTGTTCTTTACGTGCGGCGGCGCGTTTGGCCTCTTCTTGGGAGCGTTCAAGCTCATAAAGGCGAGAGCGTAGAATTTTCAGCGCCCGCGCTTTGTTTTTATGCTGCGATTTTTCATCTTGTTGTTGCACCACAAGGCCTGTGGGCAGGTGTGTGATGCGGATGGCGCTTTCTGTTTTATTGACGTGCTGCCCGCCGGCACCAGAAGCGCGGAACGTGTCAATGCGCAAATCATCATCGCGAAGGGTTACATCCACCTCTTCTGCTTGCGGCAAGACGGCCACCGTAGCGGCGGATGTGTGGATACGGCCGCCAGATTCTGTGCTGGGCACGCGCTGGACACGATGAATGCCAGATTCAAATTTGAGTTTTGAGAACACACCTTTGCCTTCAATGGAAAAGATCACTTCTCGTACGCCCCCCAAATCGGTTTCACTCAAGGAAAGTACGTGCATTTGCCATCCTCTTTGCTCGCGATAGCGATTGTACATTTCCCATAAATCGCGGGCGAAAAGGGCGGCTTCATCACCGCCGGTTCCTGAGCGAATTTCAATAATCACGCCTCGCTGGTCGGCCGTGTCTTTCGGGACCAACAGGGTTTTGAGGGTGCTTTCGATCGCGTGGATTTTTTCTTTCAGGGCTGCCTCTTCTTGGAGCGCCAAGGTTTTGAAATCAGGATCCTGCATTAAGGTTTTAAGGTTTTTTTGCTCGGCCATGGCGTTTTCAAGGTCACGCACAGCGGACACAATCGGGGCAAGGTCGCTTTGCTCCTTAGAAAGGCTCGCAAGCTCTTGGGGTGGAGGTGAGGGGGTGCGGCTGAGGGCGGTTTCGATATCTTGAAAGCGCGCCAAAAGCGTTTGTAACCTGGTGAGCACCTTTTCTGAAAAATTCACGCATGGTCTTTCATAAAAGAGACCAGATGATCGAGGGGAACGGTTTCTTGAGCCCCTGTATCCATGGTTTTTACCTGCACATGCTGCGCTTTGCGTTCTTCCTCGCCCATAATCAACACATAACGGCACTGTTTTTGTGAGGCCTTTTTGAGTCGCTTTTTAAGGGGCCACGGATCACACATCATCAACACAGGCAATCCTTCCTGTCGGAGTTTTGTGGCTACCTTCATGGCCTCGCTAAGATCGGCTTCTCCTTGGGGCAGAAAGGCGATGGGTGTGGGGGAAGAGGGCGCTTTGTCAGGGTCAACAAGAAGCATGAGACGCTCCACCCCCGCAGCCCAACCTACGCCTCCCATGGGCGGCCCGCCTAAGGCTGTGCTCAAGCGGTCATAGCGCCCGCCTGCAAGCACGGTATCTTGAGATCCTAAATGAGGAGACTTAAACTCAAACACCGTGTGACAATAATAATCCAAACCGCGCACCAGTGTGGATTCATGGACCCACGGGATGCCTAAGGCATCTAAATGGACACACAACGTTTCAAAAGCCTTGTGTGTGGCGGGGGTATGCATGTCCGCCAGTTTGGGGGCGTTGGTCACCATGTCTTGGTCTTGGGGGCTTTTGCTGTCGAGGATGCGTAGAGGGTTATGGTCGAGGCGGTGCCGGCTGTCGTCTGACAGGGTGTTGCGATAGGGGGTGAGATAGTCTTTTAAACAGGCGCCATAACGCTTTTGCGTCTCTTCATCGCCCAGCGTGTTGATATGGAGCAGCGGTTTTTCGGTCAGGGGTAACTGAGTGAGCAGCGCGTGGGCCAGCGCGATGGCCTCAAGGTCAACAGCCATGTTTGCTGAGGGCGCTGTGTCCACCACAGGGGCGCTTAATGACTCAATGCCTATTTGTGAAAATTGCCGCATCCTGCCTTTTTGGGGTCGGTCATAACGAAACATGGGGCCGTGATAAAACAATTTTAAGGGCAGGCTTTGGGTGAGGCCTGCGTTCAGCACCGCGCGCAACACAGAGGCCGTGCCTTCAGGGCGCAACACAAAAGCATCACGGTCATTGCGGGGCACGAGGCGAAAGAGCTCTTTGCGCGTGATGTCGGCGTCTGGTGTGGTGCGTTCAAAAAGGGCGGCCTGTTCAATGAGTGGCGTGTCAATGCCAGCAAATCCCCACAAGGTGGCCAGCTGGCTGAATTGGGTGACACACATGCGTTGACGCCATAACGCGTCTCCTACAATATCATGCGTGCCTCTGACGGTGGACCATAGGGTGTGTGAAGACATAAATCATGAGGAACCTTTGTGATAGGTCGCCACTTTGAGCTTGGGTCGGCCAATTTGCAAAAAACGCTCACGCCGATGCGCCCTAAAGTCAGGGGCTTGTTCGCGCATGACGTCACGCAACCTTTGAAATACCGCATCTCCCACAGCATGAATGACTTGCCTTTCATTGCGGTGCGCTGCGCCGGGGGGCTCAGGTACGATGTGGTCAATGACGTTGAGTGCCAGCAAGTGGGGCGCGGTGAGTTTAAGCGCTTCGGCCGCCTGGGCGGCTTTGTCTTGGGTGCGCCACAAAATGGATGCACAGCCTTCAGGAGAAATCACAGAATAGATAGCATATTGCAGCATCAACACACTGTTAGCACTGGCCAAGGCCACAGCGCCTCCTGAGCCCCCTTCACCAATCACGGTGGCAATCACGGGCACATTCACCTTAAGACTGGTTTCAATGCAGCGGGCAATGGCCTCAGAAGCGCCGCGTTCTTCAGCATCCACGCCCGCATAGGCGCCTGCGGTGTCCACAAAGGTGAGCACAGGCAAAGAGAAACGGTCGGCCAACTCAAAAAGACGCTGGGCTTTGCGATAGCCCTCAGGCTTGGGCATGCCAAAGTTGCGATGAATCCTGTCGTCCGTGTCTTTGCCCTTTTCTTGCCCCATCACCACAACGCTTTGGCCATGAAACCGACCCAGCCCGCCAATGATGGCCGCATCTTCCGCAAACATGCGATCCCCTGAAAGAGGTACAAAATCTTCAATCAGGCCACGGATATAATCGCTGGTGTGAGGGCGGTGGGGGTGCCTTGCCACCTGCACCGTTTGCCACGGCGAGAGGTCGTGATAAAGCTTGCACATTAGGGTTTCTGATTTTTTTTCAAGGCGTGTGATTTCTTTAAGGATATTCACATCGCCTTGCGCTGCGGTTTGCTTCAAATCAGCAATCCGTCGGTCAAGCTCTTTCAGGGTTTTTTCAAAATCGAGTGTATAGTCCATAACCCTATGGATAACAATTTTTCAAAAAGACGTCAAAGTCAGTCTGCTTGTTCAAGGCATTTTTGGATGGAGGCTTGGTTATCGCTGCATTTAGAGGCACACAGCGCGCGCACGCGGCTGGATTTGCACGAGGCTCTGTTACACGCGCCATAACAAATCTTGCTAGACACGATCCCTTGCGAAAGCATTTTAAGCGCGCCGCCGCCCGCAAGCATCGCCGCCATGCCGCCACCACCAAGGCCGGCAAGCCCTCCTAACATTCCCAGTCCTCCTAAGGACCCAAGGGCGCTTGCACCACCTGCGGCAAGCAGGCCCGCACCTCCGGCCATAGCACCCATGCCAGCTGCCCCCGCGGCGAGCCCTCCAAGGGACATGCCGCCACCTGATGCTGATGCAAGCGTCGAACTATCTTGTGCAGATTGCGCAATGTCTTGCGCTTTGTGGCTGCGTTGAGACAGTTTTTTATTGGCGGAGCTTTTGGTTGCATAGGGGCTTTCTTTTTGTGGATCAGAACCGTCTTTATTCGCATCGCCTGCCCCGTCTTTTCCCCCGTTTTTATCTTGATTTCCCTGTGAGCTTTCCTGTTTGTCCTTAGCAGATGTGTCGACCACCCGATCCATGAGAGAAGAGCCTTCCACGGACAGGGCGGAGGTCAGAAGAAAAAGGAAAGCAAAGCAAGATGGATAAAGGCGTGTCAGCATAAAAAGACCTCAAGGCGGGGAAGGGGATGATGAAGATGTGTGTGTCCCTGTGTTGATTGGCTGTTGTTCCTGTGTGGTGTGGGGACCCTTCTGTGTATCTTTGGGGGTCTCTGGTTCATGAGATGTTGCTTTACCCTGGGGGCGCTGTGCCGGTTTTTGCTTATCTTGTGTGGTTTTGTCTTGCGTAGCTTTGTCGTGTGGTTGTCCTTCTTTCTTCTTTTTTGAGGACATCACGGCTTGCCCTGCCTTATAGAGGGTGCCTAACACAGCGGTTCCCGCCAAGACAGACCCAAGGCCGATCTTCTTAGGATCTTCTGCGCCCACAGTTGGTGTGCTTGGGGTAGATGTCGTCGCACTGGGCGCTGCACTGTTGTTTTTATTTTGGCTTGTATGCATGTCAGCGCCTTGGGCGGTGGCGGGTGCCTCCTTCTTAAGGTTGGCGGCTTGTTTGTTTTCTTGTGAGGCTGCTTCTTGGGCTTCCTGTGCTTTTTCTTGTTTTTTGGCCCGGTGTTCTTTGATTTTTGATTTAAGTTTGGTGATGCCTGAGGAGGCAGCTGAGGCTGCTGATCTGCCAGCAGCTGCTGTGGCCTTTGCGCCCGCTGTACCCAAGGCTGCAGCGGCTTTGGCGCTGGCTTGGCCGGCGGCTAGGGCGGCTTTTCCTGTGAGAGATGCGGCGGCTTTGGCCCCCTTGGCCAGACCTTTTCCAGCCAATGTGGCGCCGGCTTTGGTGCCTTGCCATGCCTTTTTGCCCACAAACGTGCCACCTTTTTTCAGGCCTCGTCCTGCGGCCTTGGTGCCTTGCCATGCTTTTTTGCCCACAAACGCACCACCTTTTTTCAAGCCCCGTCCTGTAGCTTTGGTGCCTTGCCATGCCTTTTGGCCCGCACGTGACATCGCGCCTTTCATCTTTGATGTGCCTCCAACAGGGGCTACGACAGCCGCCTTATTGACTTTGGTGGGTGGCTGTGGGGCGCGTCGTTTTTTGGGTGATGGTCTTTGTGAGGTTGAGGGTTTGTTGCCTCCAACCTGTCTTGACGAGAGGGGTCCATTACTGTCTTGACCTGATTTGCTGGCAGGTGGTGGCGGTGCGGGTCGTTTGGGCGCCGTTTTGGGTGTTTGGGTGCCCGTTGTGGCGGTTTTGTTGCCTGTGTGAGGTGTTTGCGTGCCTTGTGATGTGGACGTTTTTTTATTGTTACTTCCCGTTTGCCTTGAAGAGAGCGGCCCTTTGTTGTCTTGAGCGGATTTGGCAGGTGGCGGCGGTGCGGGTCGTTTGGGCGCCGTTTTGGACGTTTGTGTCCCTGTGGGGGCAGTTTTAGGCGGCTGTGGTGCTGGGCGTTTTTTGGGTGATGGCCCGGCGCCTTGGGTGCCTTGACTCTTTTTGCTGTCTGTTGGCGTGTTTTCGTCTAAAAATTCTTTCCGCGTGGCTTGCTGTCTTTTTTTCTGCTCTGGCGAGAGAGGCGGCGATTTTACCGCATCCGAAGGCTCTGACGAGTTGGACTCCAGGCGTTTTTGAAGAGTGTCTTCTGTTTGAACAGGCGTGGAGCTCATGGCCGGTGATGTGGGCTTGGTATCCACGGTACGGTTCATCAGGCTGCTCGATTCTCCCCCGCCTGCGTTGGATTTGCTGTTGTCCACGACACGGCTCATCAAGTCGGCATGCGCTGTTTGTGTGAGCGCCATCACAATCAAGATAATATGTGCTAGCCAGCAAAACCCCATAGAGATATAAAATTTATTTAATATGGTAAATATAACAATATATGTTGGTATTAACGCGAATAGATGTTTATTAAAATCATAAAAAGACAATAAACTTTTCTGTTTTTAGCATAAACCGCGCAACACGCTGGTGTGATTTTCTGTGCAGGAAGGCTCTTGCTTTTGGTTGCAAGACCTTTTATGGTGAGAATGTGACGTTTGTCACGGTCCGTATCGAAGACGGCAGGTGCGTGAGGTAAATCCTGTTGAGATGGGGCGTTTTCGCTGATTCTTCTTTGCGGTGGTATGAATGAAGTGATAGCGGAGGTCTTGTTATGGATCGTGCGAGCAAACATGCTCTTGTGGACAATCTATCTCAAACGCTTAAGCAGCAAACCTTGCTGGTGCTGACGCGTCAAACGGGCCTTGATGTGGGTGCATCAGAGTCGTTGCGTTGTCGTGCGCGGGAAGCCGGGGCGTCTTATCGTGTGGTGAAAAACACGTTGTTGAAGCTGGCCCTTTCTCGGGGTGAGGCTGAAGGGCTGGCGGATCATGTGTCGGGGCCTATGGGGTTGTCTTACTCTGAAGATCCCATTGCGGCGGCCAAGGTGAGCGTAGATTTTGCCAAAGAACATAAGAAATTTGAGGTGGTGGCCGGTTTTCTGGACGGGAATGTCTTGGATGCTGAAGGGGTCAAAACGTTGGCGTCGCTGCCCTCGTTGGATGCCTTGCGTGGGCAAATTGTGGGCCTTGTGGTGGCGCCGGCATCTGGCATGGTGCGTACGGTCAGCGCCCCTGGTGCGGGTCTTGCGCGTTTGATGCAGGCCTACAGTGAAAAGAAATAGGTTTAGGTTTTAGGAAGTCATCGAAAAGGAGAAGATGAATTATGTCTGCAAAGTTGGAAAAAATTGTTGAGGATCTGTCAGGGTTAACAGTCTTAGAGGCTTCAGAACTCACAAAACTGCTGGAAGATAAGTGGGGTGTGTCTGCGGCTGCACCTGCTATGGCCATGGCAGCGCCGGCAGCGGGGCCTGCGGCTGATGCTGGAGCGGCTGAGAAAACAGAGTTCGATGTGACACTGAAATCAGCTGGCTCTCAAAAAGTGGCCGTTATTAAAGAAATCAGGGCCATTACAGGGTTGGGCCTTCTTGATGCCAAAAAGTTGGTGGAAGATGCCCCCAAGGTGGTGAAAGAGGGCGTGCCCAAGGCCGAGGCGGAAGAGATGAAGAAAAAAATCGAAGCCGCCGGTGCCACGGTGGAGTTGGCCTAACACATCCTGTCTGCCTTGTGCATGATGGGGGTAGTGTGAGAGTACGCAAAAAAGCTCTTTGTTGAGGGGGTTTTTGGTGTACTCTTTTTTTATGGGCCTGTAGTTCAATTGGCAGAACCCGCCGCTCATAACGGTGTAGTTGTAGGTTCGAGTCCTACCGGGCCCACCAAGAAAACGGCGTGAGGCCAGCGTTGAAGGTGACGCAGCCACGATCTCCTGTTCCATGGTCTTTTGTTGCATCAGTTCCTTTTTTTCAAGAGAGGCCTTCCAGGTGTGTTGTTTGGTGGGGTGCATTGGTTTTTCGTGCGTTTGTTTTCAACGCGTTATGGCTTGACCCTCTTTCTCTGGCGACCCTTTAGAGTATGTGGGGAAGAAGTCGCTGATTTACGATGTTTGTTGACCAAGAGCCAAAGGGGTTGGGTGATGTCATACTGTTTTGTTGGGGCCGCGAGTGGCTGGGGCGCACAAATTTTAGGCACTGAGGGTGGCCCTGAGGCGGTGTGGCAATCGTCTTTAGGGGCGAAACTTTCACGACACGGCATAAACGCTTTATGGCGTCCTATCCTCTATCCTTCGGTGCGTATTTCTCAACAAACGATGGCTTTGGGCGAGGGGCGTTTGCCTTTTGTGGCTCATCACTGTGATGTGGTAGCGCATCATGTGCGCGACCTTGTGTTAGGCGATCAATTTCCCATTGTGGTGGGCGGTGATCATGCTGTGGCGGTGGGCACATGGAGCGGCGTGACAGAGGCCTATAAGGCATGGGGAGAGTTTGGGTTGTTATGGATTGATGCCCACATGGATGCCCACACGCCGCAAACCACCCCCTCTTTCGCCTATCACGGCATGCCGGTGGCTTCCCTCTTAGGGTATGGCCCTGAGGTGTTAACGGGTCTGCTCTCTGCGCACAAGAAGATTCATCCAAGTCACCTCGTGCTTTTTGGGGTGCGATCCTTCGAATCTGGAGAGCACCACTTGCTCACACGGTTGGGGGTGCGCATTTTTTATATGGACGAAATCAGGTCACGGGGGGTGACGGTATGCATGCGTGAGGCGCTTGGGTTGATCACGCAGAAAACAAGGCGCTTTGGCGTGAGTATGGATCTGGACGCGTTTGATCCCACTGTGGCGCCAGGCGTGGGAAGCCCCGAACCTGGTGGGTTGTTTCCCGATGATGTTTTGCCAGCGCTGACCTGTGTGTGGCAGCATCCTGGCTTTTCCGCTTTTGAGCTTGTGGAACTTAACCCAGAGATTGACCCTCAAGGGCGCACCGCGGCGCTGGCCCAAGACATTTTATTTCAGGTGCTGAGCGCGCATCACCAATGCCGGTTACCTAAAGTTTCTTAAGGCGGGGCGCTTTGGCTCTATTTCACAAAAGATTCCATCCAATTCAAGAGCCATGTTTTGCTTTTATAGAAGAGGGAGGTGTTTTCAGGAAAGCATCTGTTTTCTGCATAAAAATCAAACATCGAGCGGGCGATGGGGCTTCCCTTTTTCATTTCATCGCGAAAGCCTTTTTCGTTGATTGTACACAAGCGTGGACAATCTTCACAGCAAGCATTTTCTGAAACGCGCACGGTGCTTGATTGGGTTACAAAAGGCCTTTTTGTGTAATCTTCTCTGCATTCCCGTTGACACCGGCGGACACATTCCTTGACCACATCGGTGTCGCATAAAGAGGGCTGAAGCGAGGGAGGCGGGTCGGCATGAAGAAGGAAAATGACGAGCCAATAAGTACAAAAGATAACACGCACACGATGAAAGATCGGGTTCCTCTTGCTTTTTTGGGATGCAACAGGTATGCCATGAAGGAGGAACTTACATAAGCTTGATGTTGTCTATGGCCGGCCTGTTGGAAGAGATTAAAGAAGAAATCAAACAAGAAGAGTGGCAAAAATTCTGGTTCTCCTATGGGGTTTATGCGCTTGTTTTGTCTGCGGGGCTTTTGGTGGCCGTGGGCGGCTATCTTTTTTTGTCTCATCTAGACACAAAAAGGGCTGAACGTCGTAGCATGCTTTATGAAGAGGCGTTGGCACATCTTGAGCGTGGTCAATACAGAAAAGCCGAGCCTTTGCTGAAAAAGCTGGTGAAAAAGACGTCGGGCAAAGGGTATGGTGAGTTGGCGCACTTAAGCTTGACAAAAGTGGCTAGGGACAGGGCGTTGACCCTGCGGGATCCTGAGTGGACACGTTTTTGGCACATGAGCGTTCAAAGCCTGGCTGAGAAGATGGAGCAAACCGGGCACGTGGCGCTGCAGTCGTTTTTAACCATCAGCTTGGCGTATGGCTCGCTTGATTTTACTGAGCAACCTAGTGTACCGCAATTGTCGCGCTATGAAACGCCTGAAAATCCTTGGAAGGGTCTCAGCCTAGAGGTGCAGGCCCTGCAGGCACTGAAAGCAAAAGAGCTGACCAAGGCTGGTTCTTTATATGAGCGTTTGTTTACTACGTTGTCTATGTCTCCTTCCTTGCGTATGCGCGCTGAGGTGGCCCTTATTGCTTTAGGTTTTGCATTGCCCCGTGTGTCTTAACAAGTGTTTTTGGCTTTTCAGGTTATGTGTTTGTGCCCTGGTGTTAAGTGCGTGTCAGGGCAGCAATGAGCCGCCTCTTAAGGGGAAGAGGGAGCATATCTTCAGTGACCGTGATCAAGGTCACGCGCCTAAAAAGCGTGTGATCCCGCCTGTGGGCAACCCCCATCCTTCTCAGGCAGGGGCGTGGCCGATGCCTTTTGTGAACACAACCAATCACATCCCTGCCTTAAGCCAGGCGCCCGTATCCTCCCACTGGAAAAAAGGGTGGACCTTTTCGCGTGGGTCATGGAATAACTCGTATGTCTTGATGCCGCCCATCGTGGCGGGCGGGCGCGTGTTTTTTGTGTCTGGGGGCCAAGTCTTTTGCCTTGATGAAGCGACGGGGAAAAAGGTGTGGGTTTACAAGGTGGTTGAAGAAAAGACGTCGGTCTTCTTGGGGGGCGGATGCGCGCTGTGGAAGGATCGTCTTTACGTGACATCTCCTGAGGGGGGATGTTTTTGCTTTGAAGCCGCTACGGGGAAGCTTTTGTGGCAACAAAAAACGGGTATTTTACTCCGTGCTGCGCCCGTGGTATCGAGCGGACGGGTTTTCTTGCTCACCACAAAAAATCAGCTTGACGTGCTGGATGCTGTAACAGGCTATCCTTTGTGGACCCACCACGGTGTGCCTGAGGACTTACAGTTTTTGGGGGCATCTCTACCTGCGGTGGCTGGAGATAAGGTGGTGGTGTGTTACTCCTCGGGTGAGATCTATCAGTTAAACGTCAAGACAGGGCGGGTGGTGTGGTCTTATGTCATGTCGCCGGATATGCAGATAACCGAGCTATCAAAAATGTCGGATATAGTGGCCTCCCCTGTGATTCAGGGTGGGATGGTTTATATTGCCTCTTCTTTTCAAAAAACCATGGCCCTTGATATGACCACGGGGAGTGTTGTGTGGGAGCGGCCGGTGGGGGGGCTTCAGACGCCCGTAATTATGGGGCAAGACGTGTTTTTAATAGAAAAAGACACGTTGCTGCGTTTGGATCGACGCACGGGTGAGACTTTGTGGGCAACAAAACTTGCAGATCGCCATCAAAAGGCTGACAAGCCGATGCCGTCTCGCCTTTGGCTGGGGCCTGTTTGGCTGAATGGCCACTTGTATGTCTTGAGTGATCGGGGCGATATAAGGCTTTATCATCCCCACAAGGGGCAGGCGAAAGAAGGCGGGGTGTCCCTGAGTTGTGATTGCGCCGTGTTGCCGGTGGTGGGGGCTTCGTCTCTGTTGGTGCTGAGCAAAGAGGGAACCTTGTATTCTCTTGCTCCCATCCTCAAGGATTAGGCGCAGCTTGTGGCCTACAACGTGCTTTTGTTGGGCCGACCCAATGTGGGTAAGTCTACTCTATTTAACAGTTTGGTGCCCGGTGGACGTGCTATTACGGGGCCAACATCTGGGGTGACCCGCGATGTGAAAGAAGGTCGTTCGCCCACAGGGGTTAGGGTTTTTTATGACACCCCCGGCAGCACACCGCAGGATATGACCTCCCCTTTTTTGAAAGAGATTTGGGATAAAGCGGATGTCTTTCTCTTTGTCATCGATGGGCGCGTGGGCATCACCCAAGAAGATCATGCATGGGCAAACGCTTTACGCAAATCGTCCAAGCCTGTGCTTGTGGTGGTCAACAAATGCGATCGATGCGTTTTGCCTGAAAACATGCCCGAAGGGTTTTGGGAGGCCCAAACCATGGGATTTCGCCATGTGGTGCCTGTGTCGGCTGCTCATGGGACAGGCCTTGACCTTTTGGATGAGGCGCTGGACGCTTTGATGACCCATGAGGTCAAGCACCGGTTTGCAGAAAGCATAGAGCAAAATAGCATAAAGGACGTAGAAGAAGAACTCGAACCCCAAGGTGAACCCAAGGGTGAATCCGAATCTGAGCCTCTTGACGAGGATGCTTCTCTAGCAGGGCCTGTGCATTTGGCGTTGGTGGGACGGCCCAACGTGGGTAAATCTACTCTGATGAACCGGCTTTTGGGACGCGCGCGTGTGCAAACAGGGCCTGTGGCTGGATTGACCCGCGATGCCATCGTGGCGCCCTTCACCCTTGGGAGCAAGCCAGCATTGCTGTGGGACACAGCGGGCCTGCGCCGCCGATCCTTAGAAAAAAATGCCCTGGATAAAGCGTCAGAAGCTGACACACTCAGAGCCATTCATTTTGCCCATGTGGTGGTGTTGTTGATGGACGGCACAAGCCCGTTTGAAAAAGCAGATCTTAAGATTGCTTCCCACATCATTGAAGAAGGGCGCGGCATTGTGTTGGCTGTGAACAAATGTGACAAAGTGGATGTGGCGGCGCTGAAAAAAGAGATCACAGAAGCCCTAGAGAGTCTCTTGCCCAAAATCCGCGGGGCAGTGCCTGTGTTTTTGTCGGCCGAAACGGGCGCGGGCATCCTTGAGTTGTTGCGAGCGGTACAGCTGTGTTACACGCGTTGGCAAACGCGTCTTTCCACCGGCAGGCTGAATCACATGCTCAAAGTCATGATACAACACCATCCCCCCCCGCTTCATAAAGGGCGCAGCATCAGTCTTAAATACATTGTGCAAACCAAGGCGCGTCCGCCCACGTTTGCGTTGTTTGGTAACCGCTTGGAAGGGCTGCCAGCTTCCTATGAGACCTACCTCCTTAACAAGATACGTACACACTTTCACCTAGAAGGGGTGCCCTTGAGGCTATCCCTAAAAAGAGTGCGCAATCCTTATGATAGATAATTTCTGTGATTATTTTATTTTTTAATCTTTTTTTATGAAGACATACGGCACTCTAGGGAAAATTTGTGTGTGATGTCTATGAAAAAGCACCAAAAAACAATAGAAACAATGGACGTTGTCTGACAAGGGAGTTTTGTGGTTTTGCTGTCGCCATCTCTTAAACCCACCACGCCTTATTTTTCTTCTGGCCCCACCGCCAAGCATCCGGGTTGGCGTTTGTCGGCTCTTGATCATTTTCTTGCCGGCCGCTCGCACCGCTGCCTGCCTGCTGCCAAGCAAATTGAGAGCATGGTGTTTAAAATGCGCGACGTGCTGGCCATTCCAGCTACCTATAAGGTAGCGTTGATTCCTGGCTCAGCTACAGGGGCCATGAGTGCGGCCTTGTGGAATTTTTTGGGCCTGCGAGGCATCGATGCGTGGGTGTTTGACTTATTCAGTGCACGGTGGGCTGAAGATATTCAAGATCAGCTAAAGTTTGCAGACCTCAGATGTTTTGAGGCGTCTTTTGGCACGCTGCCTTCCATGGATCAAGCTAATTTTGATCGTGATCAAGTATTTACCTGGTGCGGCACAACGTCAGGCCTTTGGCTTCAGCATGAGCCGTGGATTCCTCAAAAACGTTCAGGGCTAACGATTTGTGATGCTACATCCGCTGTGCTGTGTGCGGATATGCCGTGGTCGCTTTTGGATGTCACAGCCTTTTCGTGGCAAAAAGGGTTTGGCTCGGAAGCCGGTGTTGGTGTGTTGGTGATCAGCCCCAAAGCCATGGAGCAACTACGCAATTATATTCCGGCTTGGCCTATGCCGCGCACACTCAGCCTGACCCTTAAGGGCAAGGTGCGGACCAGCCTTTTTGAAGATAGCGTGCCGCTCAACACCATTTCTATGCTTAGTGTGGCGGATATGCTGTCAAGCCTTGATTGGGTTGAAAAAAAGGGCGGGCTTCAGGGGATGTTGACTCGTGTGGAAGCCTCAAAAAAAGTGCTCGAGCAATGGGTTGCAAAGACACCTTTTATCGACTTTGTGGTCAAAAACCCACGCCACAGAAGCTACAGCAGCGTTTGCCTTGAGATTGTAGATTCATCTTTTCAGGTGTTGCGTTTAGAAGAAAAGTGGGCTTTCCTTAAAAAAATGTCTGTTCTTCTTGAGCGGGAACAGTGTGCCCTTGATTTTTTGGGGCATCCCATGTCGCCGCCCTGCTTGCGTTTTTGGTGTGGCCCCACGGTGGAAGCATCAGATCTTGAGGTTGCCTTATCGTGGGTTTCGTGGGCCTTTGAAACGCTATCGGCAGAGCCTGAGCGGAAGATTCGTCTTCTGTTCTAGATTTTAGAGAGAAAAGTCAATATAAATATCTTATAGATGAAAAAATAAATATCTTATCGGTGAAAAAAGGAACATTAGAATGATTTTTAGGCTTCTGGACTGGTTTTCCACAGACATGTCCATTGATCTGGGGACCGCAAATACGCTGGTTTACGTCAAGGGGCGCGGGATTGTTCTCAATGAACCTTCCGTGGTGGCCACGGCCACGGTGAAGGGCAAGAAACAAGTCTTGGCCGTTGGTGAAGAAGCCAAGCTGATGGTGGGGCGCACCCCTGGCAACATTCAAGCCGTCAGACCGCTAAGAGATGGCGTGATTGCTGATTTTG
>CBFICL010000024.1:0-19734 GCA_965661165.1 uncultured Holosporaceae bacterium
TCCATCGTCTACGGGTAAAAACAGTTTGCCCTCACCCACAAGGCTTGGGTCACCGGCGGAACGTGTGGGTTTGACAGCGTCATCAGGGGGGGCTACGAATACTTCGGTGACTGCTCAGGCAGGAGCGGGTGGGAAGCGCCCTCTTCAGCGTATGCGTTCTGCTTCCTATTCGGAAGGTATGCCTCCTGTTTTTTCTGGCCCTGTTAATCAGGGGGAGTCAAGGGTTGTGTTGCCGTCTGCATCTCCTGAGGGTGGGGCAGCAGTGCCAGAGAGAAGGAGGCCAAAAGCAACAGGAACACCGCCGCTTTCGCGCCGTCCGCCCTCTGTGTCGTCGCCCACACGTCCATCAACCCCTGCGCTGTCAGAAGACGCAGGTGCAGTGTTTGTGACCCCTCTTCCTTCACCCCCACTCTCAAACGAGGCCTCTCCCTTTGTGACAGCTGAAACGTCACCTGCGTCAAGCCGAGTTTCCTCACCCGAACCATCGCTTGAAACATCGCTTGAAACATCATTACCTGATAGATCAGCAACAGCATTGCATGATCACTCATCTTCTTTTGTGGAGGAACTGGAGAGCTTTGTGGGCACACCGCCTCGGGCATCCAGCACGCCTCAAAAACAACCCTCTTCTCGGAGCCTAGAGGTAGCAGGGGTTTCGTCTTCATTCTTTGGCCGATCAGAAGAGCAGCGTCGCAGTTCAGAAGAAAGGGCATCCTTCAATACAGAGGGCCGATCCAGCTCACTTTCTGTGGATGATGATATCCCTACAGTGCATCAAAGTGGGAGATCTGAAAATGCAAACGGCGCAGGCGTTGGTCATCCGCATGCTCAGCCGACGTCAGCCAGTGGGTATGAAGGGGTTAGTGATTTTTTAGCAGAGGTAAGTGGCCGGACGCTCTCTCCGGGGGTTTCTTTGCCTGATGTGTCTTCATTCGGTGATTCATCTCTATTTCCTGCCTCCTCTTCATCGTCATCATCTTCTTCGTCCTCTGCTGAAAGTAGTGGTGATGAAGAGCGTACTTCGTCCCCCATCTCAGCAGAACCGCCTCAGGCAACCAGCACACCAGTACGTCATAGGCGTGGGGAAACTGGAGAACGTACCTCTTATGAGGAAACGGCTTCCCCAGAATCCTTAAGGGTGGCAGGTCATGGAGACAATGGGGGGCACCGCCATCAAGATGACCATCGCTCTTCCTTGCCCTCTCGACAAGAACAGGGTGGTCACGCTCATGAGGATCATAATCAAGAACTCTTGTCTGTTTCTGGGTATGGGGGAGGGGCTCATGCCAACGCTAATGTCAGTGTGGCCTATGATGATGAAAAGTCCTTAGACGCGTCGGGGGCTTCACGTTCTTCTCAAGATGAGTGTTCTCCCAAAGGCCCCGGTCTTAGCATAAATGATCTCGCGCCCCCTACAAATGATAGCCCAAGTGCTAGCCTGTTCCCTCAACAGGGAACAATGGATGGCGGTGCCCCCATGGTGCCTAGGCAGCTTCAGGATGACAGCGAAGAAGGACAGAGGCCATTGCCATCATCTTCTCAGCCACCACCAGCAGGTGGGCAAACTCAGTCAGCAAGCATGTATGGGAGTGAATCCTTGGTGCATGACCCAAGTATGAGTCCAGCGTCTCTATCTGGAGCTTCACAGAATAATGAGAGCTCAGCACCTCAGAATGAATCAGTATTTCAAGGTGCTTTTGATGCATTTCTTGGCCGTGCTGAGGAAGCAGGCGTTAAGGTTCCTGGGAACATTCATTATCCTTCTCAGCCGGGGGGTATGGATTATCTGCCACGCACGCATGCGTTTGGCCAAAAGGCAAAAACTGAGAAGGAAACCACGCAGAAAAGCCATCAGGTTCCTAACCCACAAGCTGTCCGGCGTGCGCAGAGACTCTTAGATCAGGTGATGAAGAGATGGCCCACAAGGCCTCCTTCGCAATCAAAGGTTGTGGTTGAAAAAACCACCGGTGCTGCAGACGATGCTATGGAAGACGCCGCGGAAGGAGGACCAACGAGCCCGCCAACGTTAATGCCCGCAAGAACACCGGAAGGCATTGCGGAGGATGTGATCGAAGGGGCGGACGATGTAGCCAACACATCCACAGATGGGCTCTCGAACGCGCAGGTGTTGACGGGGTTGCCGCTGGCGTCAACAGCTAACGTCAAAACTCAACATCAACCTTTATCAAAGCTGTCTGCAACGGGTGGGCGTCGGGGGATTGCGCACCAAAGTGTGCAGGCTGGGCGCCGGGATTTGGATGCCTTTCATCACAAGTCCCCCAAGCTCTTGTTGCGCGCGCGGGTTCGTGGTGAGAGATCTTTCTATACCCCTATGACTAAAGCGCAGGCTCGGGAGCTTTTGCGTGGCGGCACATTAAAGGCTGATGAAGCGAAAGCAGCTGTAGATCGGTCTGTAAGTGCTGCTAGAAAATCAGGCTTTTCTTATAAAGAAGCTATGAAGATAGCAGGAGAAGGGAAGCTTGATAAACCCCTTGAGCAGGGAAACCTTCAGACCAGATGTCAGAATAGGTGTGCCGCTCGTGAACGACGGATTAACGACCATGTTAAGAATGGTCGAGATGGCTTGGGGCCTTCTTCGTCAGGTGGCGGCCAGGTGGCGTCATCACGTAGCAGAGCGCGTGATAACTGGCACCGGATTGTGGGCAAGGTGATTATGGTGAATCGCGCTAAGAAAGGGTTGAAGAGTGGCTCTGGGGGCGGTGACGCAGGACTTCAGGTGCCTTCGAACTTAGGCCTTTAGGAGGTCTTTAGGGATACCTTGGGTGGGCCCGCGGTCTGGTCGTACCTTGTGAAAGAAGCTTGCAGATGAGGGCGATGACATGCCCACGTGCGGGCTTGCGGTAGGGGCGTGCTTTGTGTTTTTACAAAAACGTGCGCCGTGACCATGGGCGCGCTTGATGACGTTAGGGGCAAGGGCCGCAATGGAGCTTATTGTTGCAAATGTGAAAAGGACGCGGGCAGGTACTGGGATCTTGAAAGCTGTGAACCCGGCTTCCTTTGGGTCCGCATGTGCATTTCAGCGTTTGATTTGCCTTTTTACTCCCCGTGCTGCGAATCATTCTGCACGTGCAGTTTTTGTCCTTTTGATAAGGGCCGCTAGGCAGATCCCCACGAAAAGCGTTCAATGTAGGGGCGCAAGAAAAGATAAGGAAAAAAAACAACCACATAAACGTTCTATTCGCAACCTGTATGCCTTTATTGTGGGGAGGTTTATCTTAATAAAGCGTAAAGCATGGCGGTTTATGTTGCAAAAAAAACACATTGAAAACGTATTGTTTGTATTGGCCCTATAACAACCACCTGCACATCTGTATTTACGAGATGCCCACACTCTTTTAGAGTGAAGCTAATCTTAACGATGTGTGGTGAGGGTCAATGTCGTATCGATATTTCGCGGCCTGTCTTTTTTTATTTATGGCGATGCCCGTGGCGTGGGGCCATGAGGGGTGGGAGCTTTCTCATCATGGACTCGCCTATTACGGCCCCGAGGGTGCCTTTGTGCGTTTGGGCACAGACACAGAGGCAGGCGTGTGGCATGACGACGGTGTGTATGCTTCTTTTGGGCTTGAGCATCAAAATTTTCGGTTTTCCAAACTGGTGTTTCCTCTCCAAGGTGGCTCAGGGGTCAATACATGGGGCCATCAGTGGATTTTTCATGTAGACTTTGCGCCTATTTATGACAGCATCCGGCGTGAAGACAAAGAGCCTGTGATCTATGGGCAAGACAGCCAGGGGCGGGACATCAACGGTACGAATGTCTATTTTGATTGGTATAAAAACCTCGGAAGTCGTGTTTACTTTTTAGGCGATGTGCCCATCGTGGAGGCTTATGGCGGCTATGTCATGGGGCGCCACACACTGCGTGCAGGACGAATGAAAAATCTTGTGGGTCTTTATGATCATCAGGTCTTCTGGGGAGATGATGCCAAGTTTGCCCCCATGCAGTATTGGCTGTCGCGCGACTTGTTAAGCGGTGTCACCTATACCTATCACCATGATATCATCGGTTGCGCGGTGGGTGTGTTTTCGGGCAACCATCCTATGAAAGGATATGCCCATTACTTAGGTGGTATTCAAAGCCCACAATGCAAGGGCAACAACACGCCCACATTTTCGGCTCGTTTGTCACTGTACGGTCAGAGGTGGTTGCCTTCGTCCATGGAGAGTGAAGTGTTTGCCTCGATTCAAGATAATAAGGTGAGCTCAACATGGGTCGATGGCCTCAATGATGGCAAGCGTCATGGTCAGGTGATGGCGTTGGGCGGCATCTGGACATGGCGTGTTGATAGCAGCGCGTGGGTTCATAAGGTGCAAGCGTTTGGTCAATATACACGTTATGTGTCAGGCTTGGATCCAAAGAGTGCGCAAAATAATGGACATCCTCGCTTTCGCACCCTGCGTCAGGGTGGTTTTTTTGTGGGTGGGGGCATTGGTCTTTGGCAGTCACTGGATGTGTGTGCGGCCTACGAGATGTTTGATCGCTTTGATTACCTTGTGTACGAAAAAAGTGGTTTTGGGCAGTCCACGCTGCTGGCCCCCGGGGCCAAGCAAAAAAGCACCATTGTTAATATCACCTATGCGATTAACGATGTGGTCTCCCTTTGTGGGGCTTACCATGTGATCAAAAATCCTGTGCCGTTTGTGTCTGATGTGTTGGACACTAAGGGTGATAATCGCTATAAAATAACCATTGCTGTGAAAACGTAATAGAGACACAGACATAGTGTCCCTCATTTTTTGCCCGTGACGTGACAGACGGCAGAGAGCAGGGCTTCAAAACCATCCCTTATGCGTTTTTGAAGCACTGATTTTTCCTTAAGAGACAGTCTTTTGCAAGCTTTACAAAAGGCTAGGCATGCATTGGCGCTCATAAAAGCCAGTAAGTCCCGTATGTTCCGTGACCTCACGTGTGATGAGATGATAGGAGCGGGTAGCCTGTTGGGTTAAAAGACACAGGGTGTTCAGAAGGCTTTTCATGGTTTTTGTTAGGGAGGTATAGGCAAGAAGAGAATCATAAAGCCGTGTGAACGTATCATGTTCAGTCATGAGAGGTGGGCTATCTTTGTTGTTTTGATAAAAAAGCATATGGTGTGAAAAAGTTCTCTACGGTTTTGTTAAGAAGGAACAAGGAATAAAAAGCCCCCAAACTGTGTGAAAAAAATATGTTTTACAAAAAGGGCAGAGGTGTTTGCTTTTGTGAGATCATAAAGATGTGCACGGAAAGAGCGTCCGTAAGGCCTCTTACATAAGATGCATGCCTGGTTTTGTCTGCCAAGCTTTCTCCTGAAAAGTGCACTGAAAACCCCAGCTTATAAACATCAGGTTTGCCCATGAGCGAGCGTGAATGGGGATGAAGGTTGTCATGCAGAAAAAGTGAGGGAATGCCTATGAAGATTGTTATGAAAAACAAGGAAAGTGCGCCGATTGTCATGAAGAAGAAGGGCAAAGAGGGATGTCTTCAAGAGGGGAAACGTTTCATAAAAAAACTGCCCCAAGCCGCAAAGCTTGAGGGCAGTTACTGATCACATCTCTGTGGATCAACCATACAAAGATGAGAGGAAATGCTTGTCGCTAGCCAGCAAGAAAAATCCTGCGGACGCTGTAAAGCCTATGCTCGGGTCACAAGCTCTGCCTTCACAAGCGTCCCTTTCTCCCTTTGCTGCTTAAAGGTGGTAACCAAAGCTGAGCATGGTCAACATATAGGAAGTCTTGTTTGTGTTCTTCTTAGCATCCATCCAGGCTGTGCTGAGGCCAGCAAACATTTCGGGCATAATCTTAAAGTTGATACGAGCCCCATAACGAAGACCAGCATGAGATTCTTTTTTCTTCGCTTTTGTGGTGGGGTGTGTATATTCAACGCTGTTGGAACCATAACCAATAAACAGGGTGGGCATCACCGAGTTCGAAAGGGCGGCACCAAGGTGTAAATCGCCCCGCATGGCGCTTTTGTATTGAAACGCAACATCCTTTTTAGGGAACATGGCAAAGTCATAGCCCAAACGCAGCCCTGCATAAAAGCCGGAGACGTCCATACCATATTCAGCGCTTAACCCCACCTGTTGACCCAAATACATGCCCCGAACGGCATCTTTGGTATTGGGGTTTACACCTGCATAACCCATACCCAAATCCAGGCCAACTTTCAGGCCTGTGAAAGAGTCGGAGTCTGCCAGACCACCGTGGGAGAAAGCCAAAAGACTGAGAGCCGTCGCCCCCAAAATATTTCTAACGCGCATACGCATCCTTTCTTGTTCGTACGAAAATGTTATCATTATATGTATGACAGTGAGACAACGTACCAGCAAAACAACAAAAAAACAATGAAAATTTTTTTTCAAATTAATGTATAGTTATGTGCGTTATTATAATTGATTTCTGTTAACATAATATGTTGAGAAAAAAGAAGGAATATCACATTTTTTATTGGAAAAACACAAAAAAACAAATCTAAAACAACAGTTCTGTTTCTTTGGGCTAAACGCTACAAGACTCTCAAGAGGCGTTTTTTATAGAGGTACCGAGGCACATTCCAGGGGCACTGGCTGCGCAGGCCACTTTTTCGAAGCCCACTTTTTCGAAGCCCGCACACGACGCTTTGTGGCCGAAGTTTGAAGCACCGTTGTCAACAAACGATGGTTGAGGGTATGACCCGAATTAAAGCCCGTGATATGTCCACAAAAGCGCGCACCCGACAGAGCCCAGTCCCCTATAAAGTCAAGCACTTTATGGCGTGCACACTCATTGCTATAACGAAGCCCCAGGGCATTGAGTGCTTTCCCTTCATTTAAAACCAAAGCGTTGTCAAGACTGCCGCCTTTGATGAGCCCGCGTTCCCGCATAGCCTCAATGTGTTTTTTGAAGGAAAAAGTGCGAGCACCGGCAATATGGCGAAGAAAGCTATTTTCCCGACCACAATGGCGGTAAGAAAAAGCATGCATGGTGCCATCATCAAGGGAGGTAAACATATCAATGCGCAGCTCTTGGCTGGGGGCAATGTGAAGCCAACTTTCTTGATGCCTGACCCAACATGCCTTGTGGACAGTGAGGGAAGGAATACGAGGGGACTGTTGCTCCTTGCCAAGAGAAGTGAAAAAATCAATCCAAACCTGCGCGCTGCCATCAAGAATAGGCACCTCAGGCCCATCAATATCAATGAAAAGGTTTGAAATACCTTGAGACCACAGCGCAGCAAGCACATGCTCCACCGTGGAGATAGACACTCCCTCATGGGAAAGAACGGTGCTATAATGGGTAGATGTCACGTTTTGCCAAGAGGCTTTAATCTCTACGCGTTTTTTGCCGGCCATGCGAAAAACGATGCCGGTGTTTGCAGGGGCGGGTTGCACATTCACACTGACAAGGCGTCCACCATGGACACCGACGCCACAGATAGACCCTGTGTTCTTAATGGTGTTTTGAGAAAGAGGTGTAGACAAAAAAAGACATGACCCAAATCAATCTTCCCCTATTCTAAAGCAAAACCCGTCTGTAACTCAAATCAAAGATTGTGACTTTTTGTTACGTGCATTTTATGCGTAACCTATTATAAACTGAAAAAAGGAGTACAATATCTTTTTATGGGAAATAAGACGGTGAGTCACGAAAAAAAACCTCAAGCCTATAGGTTTTTTGGCTATAAAATGAAGTTTTTGTGGTCTTTTTTGACTGCTTTCTTACTTTTGATTGTGTTCGTCAAGTTTTTCCTTGATGTGTTTCCCATTGCCTTAAGCACGCAGGTGACACATATTAGAAAGCATCTTCCGCCGGGGGTGTATTTGCGCTTTAGAAAGCCTGTACTTACATGGCGTCTTTGGCGCCGTCCCTTTGAGGTTGTGTTATATGATGTATATGCAGGGAAGCGTGCACGCAAAGATGCCAAAGACCCCACTCTCCATGCATCCAGTGTGGGCGTTTGTTTTGCCTGGTGGCCTTTGCTGAAAGAGGGTAGGTTGATCCCTCGCTCTCTTTTTGTGCAGAGGTTGCGCTATACATCTGCTCAAGACAAAACGGCTCAAGACGTCACGTCGTTTACCTTTTTCAAAAAAGCCCTATCGAAGGGGGGCAAAAAAAAGGATATGTCCAGCGTGCTTTCCCAACTTGCGCACTATCATCATCCTCTTTCTTGCCATTTGGAAGGAGAGGGTTATGCACTGGACCTTCGTTATCAGTGGTTTGATCAGCATGTTGTTTTATCAGGCACGGGATCGGCGACGTGTCACACATTTTGCCAAGATACGCCTTTGTCTTTTCTTGCTTCCATGAAGGCAAAGATGTCTGTGCATTTTCAAAAAAGCCATCAAAAAGATGATCTGTGTGGACAGCTTTTCGTCAGAGCCAAATCAAAGCAGGGAGAGAAAATGGCGGCCACGCTGAGCGTTTCGCCCCAAAAGATTGTGATGGAAAGAGCGTTTTTAAGGACGCCGTTGGCTTCATGTGATATGGAAGGCAGCCTCGAGCTTCGGGGGGACTATCCGTTCTCGGTGTCGATGAAAATTCCTGACGTTTCTTTTCAAGATGTCCTGCATGTATGGCCTGAAGGTTTAGCCTCCGCAACACGCGTGTGGCTTAAAGAACACACACAAGAAGGGCGCGTGGAGGGGTTATTGTCGTTGCAAGGGTCTCTTGAGGCCACAGATAAAGCGGCCTTTGGGGGGCATTTGATGTTTGATCGACTCAAACTTACACCCCTTGATGGCGGTCCCACCCTTCAAGAGCTTCGGGGCGCGGCCCATTTTAACACGCAAACTTTTGACATTGTGCTGTCGAGGGGAAAACTCCGGCAACAAAAGCTGCGCGAAGGTAAAGTCTATATTAAGGGTCTTGATACAGATGCAGAACATATGGCCATTCATGCTGTTTTTGAAGGCGATGTTCAAGACGCCTTGGGGGTCATTAGCCGTCCGCCCCTTAACTATGTGAAAACGTTGAGCGTGCCGCTGGACAGTTTGGCCGGGCGCACACAAACAAAGCTCTATTTTGATTTTCCGTTGATTCAGCAGTTAAAGATGTCTGAAGTTAATTATGTTGTGGATGCAAAACTGACAGACCTTTCTTATACCTATGATCTTCCTTTTGTGAAGGGGGGCGCCACCTTTACTAAGGGTAAAAGTGATGTGTCGGTATCACCAAAGGGGTTGTCTATCAAAGCCAAGGCGCGCTATGTGGGCGAACATGCCACCCTTGATTTTTATGAAGACTTCAGCGGCAAACAGCCCTCTATCCTCACGCTTGGGGGGCGTGTGACCCACGAGCATAAAAAATTACTGGGGTTAAAGGGGCTTGGCGTGTTGCCTGTGCCTTTTGCCTTTAAGGCGATCCACACGGTAGGCAAAGATTTTCCTTGGCACATTGAGGCTGATTTTACAAAAACAGAACTCACCTTGGGACACTTGACTAAACTTGAGGGTGAGGCTGCTTTTCTTAACTTCGATTTAGGGTTTGATAAAGACGACACAATCTTAAGAAACCTGCAAGCCACCATAGGTGACCTTCGTTTGACGGGGATGTGGGTGTTTGATGCGTCGTGGGGCCTATCTTCGTTGGTGATGAAGGCTGATAAGCCGGGGGTCTATGATTGGCATCTGCAGCTTGATAAAAAAGAAGATGTATTTGAGGTTTCGCTGAAAGGGCCTCGTTTTGGGGGCTATTGGCTCACGCAACTTTTTTTGAAAGACACATCCGATGATGAAACCTTGCTTCACAATAAAGATATCAAGTGTCGCCTTAAGGTGCGTGTGGGGCGTGCTTCTTTTACCAAGGACCTCAGTCACCCCCTTAACAATCTGAATGTGGATTTTGATGGCCATCTTAAAGGCAATACGTGGCATGTAACCTCTTTCTTAATGGAGGCGATGTCTCAACCCCCGAGAGGTCAAGCGCCACAATCCTTGCGTGTGGAGCGGTCTCAACCCCCCAAAGGGCCTATATCGTGGTATGTGGGCGCTGGTGATGCGGGTTATTTTCTTGCTGGCCTTAATTTGCTTGATGATGTGCGTGGTGGCGTATTATCCAGTCATCTTGTGGCCAAAGATGCGCAGAGCCCTTTTAAAGGGGAAGTGTTGGTTTCTGATTTTTCTGTGCGGCGTACGCCCTTTTTGCAACGATTTTTTATGACATTTTTGTCACCGGCAGGGTTTGTGAAGATGCTGGCCGGGGAGCAGCTGGGTTTTCGCAAGCTGTTTGGTGAGCTTACGCTTCGTGGAGGGGTGATTGAAACATCCAGGCTGGTGATGCGTGGCGATACAACGCTGGTGATGAATGGATGGATTGATGTGTCTGGTGGGCGGGTGAACGTTCATGGTAATTTGATTCCTGCCTATTTTCTCAATCGTTTTCTCACCAATATCCCCGTGCTTGGCCCTGTGATTTTTGGCGGGCAAGATGACGGATTGCTGGCCACACGTTTTTATGTGAATGGATCGTTTGACAATTTAAAAATACAGGCCAATCCTTTTCAGATGATCACACCTGGTTTTTTGAAACGTTATTTACGTGAAAACGAGAACAAAAAAATGCAGAAAGCTTTGCCTCAAGGTTCATAGACCTCAAACGAACATGTATAAAACACCACGATGAACGCGCGCGATCGACTCACTTTTTTTCAAACGCTGGATAAGACTGTGGCAAGAGCAGAAACAGAGCTTGTGTTTCATAATCCTTACACTCTGTTGGTGGCGGTGGTGCTGTCTGCGCAGGCCACAGATGTCAGTGTTAACAAGGCCACAAAAACGTTGTTTACGCGTATCCACACACCTCATGACATGGTGGCACTGGGTGAGCATGCCTTGAAAACGCATATTCAAACCATTGGTCTTTACCCCACCAAGGCGCGTCATCTTATGGCGTTAAGCCATCTGCTGATTGAAAGGCACGAAGGCGTGGTGCCGTCCTCATTTGAGGCGCTGTGCGCGTTGCCAGGGGTGGGCAGAAAAACAGCGAATGTGGTGCTTAATGTGGCGTTTCAGCAACCCACCATCCCTGTGGATACACACGTGTTTCGCGTCGCCAATCGTACGGGGCTGGCCACAGGTAAAACACCTCTTGAGGTGGAAGAAAAACTTTTGCGCGTCACGCCCAAGGCTTTTTTGCCGTCGGCGCATCATCTTCTTATTTTGCATGGTCGCTATGTGTGCAAAGCCCGCAAGCCTTTATGTGCTGTATGTGTTGTGCGCGATGTGTGCGCCTTGGGCCAGCGCCAAGCAAAAACCTAGCACCTCTCATGTTGAGGCATAACGCACGCTTCATATTGAGTCTTGGGGTCATTGTTTTTGTGTAAGGTTGATTGGGCGGTCACAAAAAGATACCACGTGCTTTTCTTATGGCCACACAAGTGAGGGTCTCTAGGCCGAATGCTCCGAGGACTGTGGGTTTTGCCACAATCTTTTCAAGGCGCGCACCAGGTGATGGATCATGGCCTTTGTGTGCGGTCTAAGGGGGGTAATGCGAAAACGTTCTTGCCCGCGCAGAACGGTGGGATAGTTAATAGGCTGAAGATAGATGCCATCTTCCTCAAGCAGTGTTTGACTCATCATTTCACATTGGTGGCTGCTACCCACAATCAACGGGATAATATGTGACGATGTGGGCTTGATGGGAAGATCGGCCTCCATAAGCGCTTCACGGGTGTGATACACGGCATGCCAAAACTCTTCCCGTAAGGTTGGCGTGTGGCAAGCGCGGTGAATATTCACCAGGCTAGCAGCCAAAATAGGCGCTGGAAGCGCTGTGGAAAAAATGAACCCAGACGCATGGGTGCGGATAATATCCACAAGGCAAGCATCACCCGCAATATAGCCTCCCAGTGTACCAAACGCTTTGCCAAGCGTGCCTTGGATCAGATCAATATAGGGCGTAAGCCCCGTGGCTTCCGAGCGCCCTCCGCCTTTGGCGCCATAAAGACCCACGGCATGCACTTCATCTAGATAAAGCAAGGCATGATATTGTTTAGCCAAGGTGCACAGATCTTCAAGTTTGGCAAAATCACCACTCATGGAATATACCGATTCACAGGCAATCACCTTAGGTACATCTTGGGGCAGCGTTTTCAACAAAAGAGACAGGTGGTCCATATCATTGTGTTGGAAAATGATTTTTGTGGCGCCCGATGCGCGAATGCCTGCAATCATGGAGGCATGGTTTTCAGCATCTGAGAGAATGACACAGTGCGGCAAAAGACGCCCTAGGGTATAGAGTGTCCATTCATTGGCGGCATAGCCAGAGTTAAACAAAAGGGCGCTCGGCTTGTTGTGAAGGGTGGCGAGTGTTTTTTCAATCTCCACGTGAAGGGGGTGTGTGCCTGAGATATTGCGTGTGCCCCCCGCGCCAATACCGCCTTGATGGGCTTGGTCAGCCAAAGCATCAATGCCATCTTGAGACATGGAAAGGCCCAGGTAATCATTGGTGCTCCACAGCACTACTTCCTTTTTGTGAGATTTATACGATAGGGCCCGGGGAAAGGTGTCGACCCTTTTTTCAAGAGGACTAAAAACACGATAGCGCTTTTCTGCATGGACACGGGCGATGAGATCAGAAAAATGACCTGCGTAATCAAAAGGCATAGAATATCCGGCAAATGTTTAAGAAGGTAACCGAAGGTGAATGGAGGGAAACTCAAGGATGTTGATGTCAGGTCCTTCAAAGACAAAGGTAAGTTTGGGTTTTTGTTTCATATTTTGTGTAACGAGAAGGTTGAGAAATTGCTTGACTTCTGATTTTTTTTGAAATTGTAAGGAAAGAAGATAAAGCAGGAGTGAAATTTGATAATTCCAATCCTTCACGTTGGTCTGAATCCAACCATGACAGGGTCTTGGGTGCGTGGTGATTTTTCCTTTGCCAAAAAAACGTGTGTCAAGGCAATCGAGGGCATATTCATCAATAACGACGACAGAAAAGGGGCTTTGTGACGGCGTGTGGGCCTGTAAGGCCAGGGTGCCGCTAAGCTCTTTTCTTAGCATGGAAGCAGGCAGCGCAATCGTTGTGTTGCCGCGCATTCTATAGTTGGACGCATCATCGGGGTTCACCTCTAGAGATAGGTTTTCAAACATTAACGCAAGGTGTGTCTCTTGAGTCATGACTTTTCCCTCAGCACTTGTGATGGAGATCCACCAACGCTTCTTCTTGCCTTTATAGATAAGCCTTAGGTCCTCAAAAACACAGGTTGTGTCGTTCTTGATCAGTTTTGTGGTGCCGCGACAGGCGATCGTAACACGTTTCTTTCCCAAGAGAAGCCAACGTGTGTGCAACGTGCTCATGGGAATGATGAGAAACGTTTGGCCATCCTTTTGAAAGCGCACCTGGCTATAGTGGCGATAATGTCCCAGTGTGCTCCATGAAAAACTTTTCATTTTGGGTTTTTCGTAGGTGATGTGGACACCCTGTGTTTCGAGTTGTTTTACTTGCGCCTCAATAAGGCGATCTAAAAACACATCTGTGCCATACCATAGCCCCATCAACACAACCGCAAGGCTGATGACAAAGGTATAAACAAGAGCTTTTTTCTTAGTTTTTTTGGCCATTGATTGCCTGTTTGATGTGGGTTAATAGTTCTGTTTTTGTAATATGGGGGTTAAAAAAGGGTGGGTGAATGTGGACGTGAATGTTTCCTGGTTTTTTGACCCATGACCTTCGTCCCCAAAATTGTCCTGAATCAAGAGAAACAGGGACAATCGGCACCTGAAGGTGCTGGTATAAGTGCCAAACCCCTGTTTTAAGGGGCGGTGTTGTGCCCGGATGGACGCGGGTGCCTTCTGGAAAAATAATCATGGGGCGCCCTTGTTGTTTGATATGGCGTGCACAATTCAACATATGTTTGAGGCTTCGTGTGGGGTGTGTGCTTCTGACAGGAATCATACCTAATTTTTGGAAATACCATCCTAAAATGGGCATGTGAAGAAGAGTGGATTTTAAAATAAACGCAGGGTTACGGGTGAGGTAAGTCAGGGCCAAGGTTTCCCACGCTGATTCATGCTTGGCTGCGATGATAAAAGGAGGCGGAGGTAGGGCGCCGGTGACACGAAAATCAAGTCCGACCAGATGACGCAACAGCCACAACGTCCATCCACACCACAGGCGGCTGATGGTGGCCGTCCATCTAGGCGGTCCCAAAAGAAAAGGTAAACACACAATGCCCCACACAAGGGTGACGGTATAGAACACCACATCAAAGCTAAGGGATCTTAGGGCGTTTCTCATAAGACACAGTGTTTGTCTTGGGCAAATGTCCCCACACACATGACCATAAGAATTTTTGATATTCTTGAAATCCATGTACAATTCTTTCATGAAGAGGTGTTTTGAGGCAATAGCTGTGTGTACCAATATGGTTGGCGTAGCGACGAAAAAGAAGCAAACATCTGGGCATGTGATAATCAGCAGTGATCAGGGTGACATGAGACAGGTTATGGCGCTTGGCCCACATGCGTGTTTCTTCGATGTTGCCACGTGTGTTGCCTGCATCAAACCCAAAGGAAACGGTCAGTCCCTTGGTTTCATCAAAGAGACGATGTTTTGAGGCCGGTCGCACGCCCGAGATAAACAGTGTACGCAGCTTCTTTTCCCGCAAGAGACTGAGGCCTGACTGAATGCGGCCAGGACTGCCCGTGAACACCACCCCATCTTGATAGCGAATGTGTTGATGACAGCCACAAAAATGAATATAGGCATAAAAGAGGCCTAATCCATAAAGCCATAACCACACACCGCCGCCCACAAGGCCCAACCAAAGAAAACGTCTGTGCGCGCCTGTAAAAACAACCATCACAAGGAAAGGGAAGTGCCCGTGTATCTTGAGAAGAGTGGCACAAAACCCCTGTGAGAACAAGCATTTTGCGCACAGGGTGTGCACCTTTCAAACAAAGCGCTGGCTTATGGTGCAGGCATGACAAAATGCCCCGACAAAGCGCCCCGTTTTTATAAAGCACGTATGCGCGTGCCCTACAGGTGTGAAGATTTTCCAAAAGGTCTGAACACCTTGACCATTCATGAATAAAAAAAGGAAAATTGGGCTTGCGTTAACCCATCATTAAACATTCAGAAAATACTATGTAAATACAAGGTGTTGTGCCCACCTCCCCCCCTTGGTGTGGCCGCACCTTTCTTTTATATCTGCGTGTTGATGGAAACCATGCGCCTAGAAGGGTTTGAGCAGTCGGTGGTGCGTCCGCGTAATTTTGTATCACACAAGCTCCTAACACCGAGGCGAAGCTTTCCCCCTCTCTTGGACCCTGAGGTTTGCACATAGATCCACATATTTCTTATTCGTCAAATTTTGACATATAGTAATATTCTTTAAATGGTTTTTGCTCTATAATAGACATTGTAGGTGAGGCGATTTTTTTTGTAGGTGTGTGCGATGCGTGGGTTGTGCTTTCTTTTTTTACTGGCGTTTTGTACAAGCTCCTATGGCTTACCTCTTTCCCAGATGGCGCGCACACAAAAAAGTGCGTCGGGACAATCTTATCAGCGGTGCATTGAGGCATGTAATCGACAGATGAGTCAAGATGTGTTTCATGACTCTTGGGACCACCGCGGTATGTTGAGAAGTCGGGAATCCCTAGAGAATCAGAAACAATATCATGGGATTTCGCAAAATCGTTGTCATGAAGAATGTGCCCGTCGTTCTTTCCGTGAATAACGTGCAATCACAGAGAGAAAAGCGCGTGAGAAAGGCTTGACACGGGTATAAATAGTACCCATCCTAAGCCAGTGTTTTGCGGCAATGTAGGTGGGCGCGTGTCAAATTATAAAATGGGGTTTTGGGCTGTTTTGTCCTTTGTGGTGAGCAGCCAAGTGGGGTCGGGCGTTTTCCTTTTTCCGCATACCTTGGCGCCCTTTGGCACACTGGGCCTTTTGGCGTGGGGCCTCGCCGGGGCTGGTGCTGTGTGTTTGGCGTTGGTGTTTGCAGGCTTGTGCCGCCTTTATCCCTTTACGGGCGGACCTCATGTCTATGTGACAAAGGGGGTGAACCGGCGGTGGGGGTTTTATGTGGCCTGGACATATTGGGTTCTGGCATGGCTTAGTTCAGCGCCGGTGCTGGGCAGCATTGCGTCGGCCATGTGCACGCTGTTGGGGTTGCCTCATGATTTGTGGCTGATTCTTTTCTTTGAAACCTGTGTCCTTGTGGGGTTGACGGTGCTCAATCTTTATGGGGTTGAGGCCTCGGGGACGTGGGAGATGTGTCTGACGGTGATTAAGTTCTTTCCATTGGTGCTTTTTCCGCTGGTGGCCTTGTTTTTCTTTCAGGTGGATTTTCTCAAACCGTTCAATCCGACACCGCTGGCGTGGTATGAAGTGTTAAACCGTGCGGGGCTGATGATGTTGTGGGGGTTTTTGGGCCTTGAGGCCATTACGGCGCCTGCGGGGAGTGTGGACAATCCTGAAAAAACGTTGCCCAAAGCTTTGGTGTGGGGTACGTTGTTGGCCTTGTGTTTGTATGTGTTAAACAGCGTCTCTGTGATGGGGCTTGTGCCGCGGCATGAGCTTTCGCAGGTGGTCATGCCTTACAGCTTGGCGTTGGAGCGCCTGTTAGGCGGCGGCTCAGGGCGCCTGATGGCCTTTTTTGTGATCGTTGTGTGTGTGGCGGCCATGAATGCGTGGATCTTGGCCATGGGCCAGGTGGCGAAGGGGGCTGCTGAAGATGGGTTCTTTCCTAAGATTTTTGCTCAAACGAACACGCGTGGCGTGCCGGTGTTTGGCATCATCATTTCCTCGTTTTTGCTGTTTGTGTGTTTGATCATGCTGTCGAGTCGCGATTTGGCCACGCAGGTGCGTTTTGTGATTGATGTGTCGGTGGTGTCGAGCGTGGGTATCTATGCGTTGTGCGTTTTTGTCTATTGGCGCAAAGTCACCATGACCACGTGGTCTCGCCGTTTGGTGGGCGTGGGCGGCACAGTTTTTTGTGCATGGATTTTGTGGGGCGCTGACAAGGATACTATTCTCTATGCCTTGCTGCTGCCGGTGGCGGGCATTCCGTTTGACTATATGTGGGTGCGGAAAGGGCCAGGGTGCGCGTTGTTGTCTTAGGGGCCACGGGGGCTGTTGGGCGTGGCATTCTGTCTCTTTTGCATGAGCGTGCGTTTGGTGGCGCGCGTGTGGTGGCCTTGGCATCCCCCCAATCACAAGGGCAGTGTATCCCTGTGGGCGGGCGAAGCCTGACGGTGGAAAGCTGTGAAGGCTTCGTGTTTGACAAGGGCGACCTTGTCTTTTCAGCGGTTGACGAACCTGTGGCCCGGCGTGTTTTACCCCAAGCTCTTGCACAAGGCGCGCAGGTGATTGATAAATCTGCGCTGTATCGCCAGCAAGCTCCATTAGTGGTGCCCGAGGTTAATGGTGAGCTTTTGCGAGGGGCCGACACGCAGATTGTGTGTAGCCCCAACTGTGTGGTGATTCCTTTGGTGATGGCCTTGGCGCCACTTCATAAGGCGCTGGGCGTGGTGCGCGTTGTGGTCTCGACCTATCAATCGGTTTCAGGCGCAGGCAAGCAGGGTATGGATACCTTATGGGAGGAAATGGGAGCTTTGATGCGCGTGCATGCCTCTCAAGACACGAAAAGTCAGCAAACCGCAGACCAGGAAGGGGTGAATCAAAACGAAACACAGGCAAAGATGACGCATCAAAAAGGGTCAAAGTCAGAGATAGAAAGCCTTGGGGCACAAAGCTTCGGGCCAAAAAGTCACAAAGAGACAAGCCCTTTTGGCGCCCAGATTGCGTGCAATGTGCTGCCATGCATCGGCGGCGTGGATGACATGGGCGTGTCAGGCGAAGAAGAAAAAATTCAGCAAGAGACCCGCACCATTTTGGGCGATCAGATTGAGGTGATGGCCACCTCTGTGCGTGTGCCCACGTTGGTTGGCCATGGCCTATCCGTTGTGGTGGATGTAGAAAAAACGACTTCCTTCAAAGAGGTGCATGCTTTGCTTGAAGGCGCCCCTGGGTGCGACATGCCGCCTGCCCCTTTTTCTGTGGTGGATACGGCGGGTAAAGATGAGGTATTTTTAGGCCGGCTGCGTGTGCCTTCACCCAGCACAGTGGCGTTTTGG
The DNA here is from genome assembly GCA_965661165.1 of uncultured Holosporaceae bacterium. Classification (GTDB taxonomy): domain Bacteria; phylum Pseudomonadota; class Alphaproteobacteria; order Holosporales; family Hepatobacteraceae; genus Hepatobacter. The sequence continues at coordinate 18,057 of CBFICL010000024.1, forward strand.
GCGGTGGCGGACAACCTCAGAAAAGGGGCTGCCCTTAATGCCGTTCAGATTGCTGAAGCTCTTTATGGATCAAAAGCGCCCGACAAAAAAATGTGGTGATAGGGCTGTTTTCTTTGAGCATGAGCATTTTTTTCACTTTTGTCTAACATCGTCTTAAGGCGTCGTTTTTCCATCATACCGGTGTTGTTGTAGGCGACACTCCATAGCCCTTGGTGCGTTTCAATGAAGCTATGGTCGGCATGTTGTGCCAGATAGGCGTGGATCCGCTGCATGATTTTTTTTCGGGTACTTCGTTTGCAAAGCCCGCGGTTGTGATAATAGCAGTGCTCTAAAGCTCCACTAGTGAGTGTTTGAGAGCGAAAATTATGTGTAAAAAATGCTGAAGGCTTTTCAGGGAACAGGGTATGTAAAGGTTCGCCTTGTTCGTGGCTATTAAAAATGCGTCCAGGCATTTTGATTCTTTCATACACGGCACAAATGTCCTGTTTTTTCTGATGAGAAGATTGTTTGAGGGCACTATATATTTTTCCTTTTTTGTTGGGTGTGGCTTTGGCAATATAATTTTCGAGTTGGCTGATATGCGCCTTCACAAAATCATGACCATGGGGGCCGAGAAGCTCTGCATGAATAGCGTGGGAAAGCGCTTTTCGCACGTGAGGCACAGCATCACCATGACCGCCAAGCTCAAGAAAAGCCAAGATGTCATAGTTATGGCACGCAAGGTTTGTCAAGGTAGCCTTGACATCCTTTTTTTCCTTAAAGGTTAGCGGCTCTATGCGATCTAATAAATCTTGAGCGGTGAGGTTATTCATCTTGAGAGGTTGGGGGGCTGATGGCTGGGGCGGATGGAGCGCTAAAGGGGGGGCTGAGGCCTCTGAATGTGATTGTGAGTTTGGTGAAGATGAAAGGTGACTGTAGCCAGGCAGGTCAAGATGCCGATTATACACAGCATACCCCTGGGTTGTCACACCTGCGGCGAGCCATAGCAAGCTGAAAAAAGAAAAATATGACATGAACGATACCGTCCCTATTTGTTTGACCTTATTTTTGTTTTTAATGGTCAAAAAAAAAAGAGCTGAGGGTTATGGGGATGAAATATATAATTTATTTAAAATATATGTCGCATTGAATATTTCTGATTTTGGCAAAGATTCGTGTGCCTCAGTCTGTTTAGGGTTGCTGGAGTCATCAAAAGGGGGGGGCATAGGGTAGATTTGCCGTCCACCCAAGGGTTAGAGGTTGATACGCATCACCTCTTGATAGGCCGCCACAGATGCGCGCAGGAGAGAAGAAAATTGTTGCACCATGGCGCGGGCGCTGACAACTTTGGTGGCCACATCCTGGGGGTCAGCCAGACCTGCCGCCGCCTGTTTCTCCAAATGCTCAGTCTCATTCAGCATATCGCGGGTTTGCTTGGCGGTGTTGCCCACAAGCTCAACAAACGGGGTTGTCATGCTTGTGGCTGTATGGCCAGCTTCAGGCACCGGCGTTAAGGACAAATGTGAGACAATGGGAATAGGGGGAATGCCTGTGGGAGGAGGGAGCGTCATACGTCTTGCTTCATCAAATTATGCACACTTTGGAGCATGTTGGTGGTGAGGGCATAAAGCCTTGCACATCCTGCCGTGCCAAGGTTGGCGTCTTTAAAATCCATGGCCTCAAGGGGTTTGTTGATGTG
>CBFICL010000025.1:0-18260 GCA_965661165.1 uncultured Holosporaceae bacterium
CAATAAGCGTCGCGCCATAGCTACCCCTTTTTGTCCAAAATAACACACAAAGCTGTTTTAACACGAGCTTTTTTTCGCTTGACATGACGCAAAGACGACGTGTTTTTTAATTGTTTTGCCACATGTTGGAAACGCAAGTTCATTTCTTCACGCGCCAATGCATGATACTCCGCGCGCAGATCCGTGGCGCTCTTCTTCATGAGTTCTGAAAAAACCGTCATCTACCCTCTCCTCGTCACAAACTTTGTAGGAATGGGCAGTTTGGCACCCGCCAGAACAAAGGCCTGCCGCGCCATCTCCTCAGAGACCCCTTCAATTTCAAAAAGCACACGGCCCGGCTTCACGCGACACACCCAAAACTCGGGTGATCCCTTACCGCTTCCCATGCGAACCTCCGCAGGCTTTTTGCTGACAGGGACATCAGGAAAAATGCGAATCCACACCTTGCCCAGACGTTTTACATGACGCGTCACTGCCCGCCGCGCAGCCTCAATTTGCCGCGACGTGATACGCTCTGGCCCCAACGCCTTCATGCCATAGGAACCAAAGGCAAGCTGACAACCCCTTTGCGCTGTTCCATGAATACGCCCCTTAAAGGCCTTGCGATACTTTGTTTTTTTAGGACTTAACAACATTATTTTGCCTGCCCTTCCTCTTGAGGCACAGGGGCACCATGACCCAAGATGTCTCCAAGATAAATCCAAACCTTCACACCACAGGTGCCATAGGTGGTTTTGGCCACAGCTGTGCCGTAACTGATGTGAGCCCGCAACTTATGAAGCGGCACACACCCCTCGCGGGACCACTCCATCCGCGCAATCTCAGCGCCACCCAAACGGCCCGAGCAATTCACACGAATCCCCTGTGCGCCCAATTTCATGGCAAATTGAATAGCCCTGCGCATCACACGACGGAAAGACGCACGCTTTTCAAGCTGCTGCGCGATCCCCGACGCCACCACCTGGGCATCAAGCTCAGGCTTGCGAACCTCCAACACATTGAAGCTCACATCCCCACCAATTTTTTTACACAAGGCCAAACGCAATTTTTCAATATCACCACCCCTGCGACCAATCACAATGCCCGGACGCGCCGACTGCACCGTCACACGCGGCCTTTTTGATAAACGCTCAATGGTCACAGACGAAACGCTCGCATGCTTAAGTTTATCAAACAAAAAGCGCCTCACCTCAAGATCTTGTTTCAACAGCTTGGCATAATTTTTTTCGTCCACCCACAAAGAGTCCCAGGTCTTATTGACCCCCAAACGAAAACCAATTGGATTTGTTTTTTGTCCCATTATGCTTTGGCCTCCGAAACCACGACACGCAAATGACTAAAAGGTTTTTCGATGCGTCCAGAGCGGCTCCGCCCCTTAATATCAAGACGACGCATCACAAGCGCACGACCCACCGTGGCTTCTGTCACGTAAAGAGTATCTGGGTCAAGCCCCTTATTATGCTCTGCATTCGCCACAGCCGACATCAGAATTTTCTGAACATCATGAGCAATTCTGCGCGAACATAGCCCCAAACGCACACGCGCCTCTTCCACGGGAAGACCGCGTATCAAGGCCGCCACCAGATTAAGCTTTTGTGGGCTGACACGTATCCGTCGACCTAAGGCCATCGCATGCTTGCCAAAAGAAAGTTTTGTCTTCGATTTCTTCACCTGCACCCTTACCCTCGCTTCGCCTTACGGTCACCTGCGTGCCCCAAAAAAGTGCGCGTGGGAGAAAACTCCCCAAACTTGCGGCCAATCATTTCTTTGGTGACAAACACAGGAATAAACTTGCGACCATTGTATACAGCAAACGTCAAATCCACAAACTGGGGCAAAATGGTTGACCGTCTTGACCACGTTTTAATGACATCTTTACGCCCCGACTCACGTACAGCATCTGCCTTCTTCAGCAGATAGCCATCAACAAAAGGACCCTTCCAAACTGATCTCGCCACGCTTTTTACCTCTTATTTACGTCTCTTGACAATCAAACGATCTGTACGCTTGTTCTTGCGTGTCCGCTTCCCCTTAGCAGGCTGCCCCCACGGAGACACCGGATGACGTCCACCCGATGTTTTACCTTCACCACCACCATGGGGATGGTCAATAGGGTTCATAGCCACACCACGCACACAAGGGCGGCGCCCACGCCAACGGTTTCGCCCCGCTTTTCCTAAAGAGATGTTTTTGTGGTCCGCATTTGACAACACACCCACAGACGCCCAACAATCTTCCGGCACACGGCGCATCTCACCCGAGGACAACCGCAAAAGAATATACCCCTCATCACGCCCCATAATACGTGCAAATGCACCCGCTGCACGCGCCATCTGCCCACCTTTACCAGGTTTCATCTCCACATTATGAACAAACGTTCCAGGAGGAATGGCACGCAACGGCAACGCGTTGCCCGGCAGGATATCGGCTTTCTCAGAAGCCACAACAGCACCGCCCACACTCAACTTAGCCGGTGCCAAGATATACGACAACACATCGTCTGGATAACGAACCAACGCAATGAACGTCGTGCGGTTAGGATCATATTCCACCCGCTCCACACGCCCCTCAACATCACGGTGCATACGCTTAAAATCAATGGAGCGATAAAGCTTGCGATGACCGCCACCACGATGGTATGCCGTCAGACGACCCACGGCATTGCGACCACCCGTTTTGGCCATGCGCGTTGTCAACGTTTTGATAGAACGACCTCGCCATAACAAAGAACGGTCGACCAGGACTGTTCCTCGCTGGCCTGGCGTTGTGGGACGGTAAGCCTTTAAACTCACTTCTCACCCCCCTCTGCATCAATCACCTGACCTTCTTTCAAGCGAACCACGGCTTTTTTAATCCCTGACGTTTGACCTAACACGCCCTTAAAGCGACGCTTCTTGCCCACGCGGTTTAAGGTGTTCACAGACACCACATCTACACCAAAAAAATGTTCCACAGCCTTTTGGATGTCGATCTTGTTCGCACCGCGATCAACTTTGAAGGTATAGCGGCCGTCTTGTGTGCCCATCGTGGATTTTTCAGTCACAACAGGCCCCCGCAAAATATAGGGAAGCCGTGACACCGACGGCCCTTGATAGCTTTTTTTAAACTGCGTGCCCCTCATACAAGACGCTCCTCTAAAGACTTGATAGCCGGCTTTTCCACCATGACGTAATCATGACGCAAAATATCATAAACATTAAGACCTTTTTCCGGCAATATATTCACGCGCCACAAATTACGCACGGCCCTAACAAACTGCGCATCAGGTTCACCCGCCGCCACAAAAAGAAGACGCCCCTGCCACGAAGATAGACATTGATCAATCTTTTGTGTTTTGTGCGAAGCAAAGGTCAATGCATCAATCACCACAAGTTTTTGTTCAGCTAACTTGCCAGAAAGTGCTACAGACAACCCCAATCGGCGCACACGCTTTGGCAGCGCATGGGCATGAGAACGCACTTGTGGACCAAAAATAATACCGCCACCTCGAAACTGCGGCGAGCGCAAACTTCCCTGACGCGCGCGGCCTGTGCCTTTTTGTTTATAAGGCTTACGCGTCGTGCCCGAGACATCTGAAATGCCTTTGGTTTGATGCGTGCCCGCCTGACGCTTAGCCAGCTGCCAACGCACCACACGGGCAAGAATATCTGAACGCAAAGGACGCGAAAAAACACGCGGGTCAAGATCAAGATGACCAACTTCCTTACTTTCAACACTGCAAACTGAAACTTTCACAAAAATCCCCCTACACCGCAGACGCTAACGATTTTTTCACAGCATCACGGACCATAACATAGCTTCCTCGAGGCCCAGGAATCCCGCCTTCCAGCGCAATCCACTTTTTGTCCACATCCACAAAAGCCACACGCAAACTTTGCACAGTAACGCGCGCGTCACCCATATGCCCAGCCATTTTCTTGTTTTTAAAAACCTTGCCCGGAAACGAACGCTGCCCGATGGACCCATGACTTCGATGAGATATAGAAACACCGTGGCTTGCCCGCAAACCCCCAAAGTTATGGCGCTTCATCGGACCTTGAAACCCCTTCCCCTTAGACGTTCCCGTCACATCCACACACGCATCCACAGCAAAGTAGTCAGCAGAAAACATATGCCCAGGATCGAGAAAATGATCCTCATCAATGCGAAACTCCACCATCTTGCGACGCCCTTCAGACAATGCTTCGTTTTTTTCAAAAGCACGCCGCAATGGCTTGGCAAGCTTGGCTATGGAAATCACCCCGCTGCCCACCTGCAAGGCATTATACCCATCGCGATCTTTTGTTTTGTGAGACACCACAACGCAATCATCAAGACTCAACAACGTGACAGGCACGTGCACCCCATCTTCACGAAAAAGACGAGACATTCCAAGTTTTTTAGCCAGTATTCCCGAACGCATATTAGCTCCTCACCTCAACACGCACACCCGCCGGCAGGTCTAAGTCCATCAGCACTTCCACAGCTTGGGGCGTAAGATTAGAGACATAAATAGCACGACGGCACAACCGCTTTTCAAACTGCTCACGCGACTTCTTGGCCACATGAGGCGCCCTTAAAACAGTGACACGCCGGATAGAGCGAGGCAGTGCCACCGGCCCCTTGACCGAAGCGCCCACGCGCGTCAAGGTCTTAACAATCTTGGAAGAAGATTGATCCAAAACGCGATGGTCATACGCCTTAAGACGGATGGCAACATTTTTCTGCGTCAACATAAAACGCCTCGACTATACACAAAAACTCCTCTAGCTCAATCCAATATTTTTGTCACAACACCTGCACCCACAGTGCGACCACCTTCACGAATGGCGAAGTCGAGATTTTCTTCCATCGCCACAGGCACAATCAACTCAACCGTCATCTTCACCGTGTCACCAGGCATAGCCATTTCAGAACCCGCCAAGGTAATAGACCCTGTCACGTCCGTGGTACGGAAATAAAATTGAGGGCGGTAGTTGTTCATAAACTGGGTATGGCGCCCACCTTCTTCTTTTTTCAAGACGTAAGCTGTGCACTCAAATTTTTTGTGAGGTTTCACAGACCCAGGCTTGACCACAACTTGTCCGCGTTCCACATCTTCACGCTTGACACCACGAAGCAGCAACCCAACGTTATCACCGGCCTCACCACGATTCAAAATTTTGCGGAACATCTCAACACCTGTGACAGTGGTTTTTTGGGTATCTTTAATGCCTACAATTTCCACTTCATCACCAGAGTTCACCACGCCGCGCTCTACACGACCGGTCACCACCGTGCCACGACCCGAGATGGAAAACACATCCTCCACAGGCATGAGGAAGTCTTTATCCACATCACGCTGAGGCTGGGGAATGAAGCTATCAACCTCTTCCATCAATTTCAAAATAGCCTCTTTGCCAATCTCAGGATTTTTTCCCTCCAAAGCACACAAGGCTGACCCACGAATCACGGGCACATCATCACCAGGAAACTCATATTTAGAGAGGAGCTCACGCACCTCCATCTCCACAAGGTCCACAAGCTCAGGATCATCCACCTGGTCCACCTTGTTAAGAAATACAACCAAAGCCGGCACACCCACCTGTTTGGCCAACACAATGTGCTCACGCGTCTGAGGCATAGGGCCATCGGTTGCCGACACCACCAAAATGCCGCCGTCCATCTGTGCCGCACCGGTGATCATGTTTTTCACATAGTCAGCGTGACCAGGGCAGTCCACATGGGCATAGTGACGATTGGCTGTTTCATACTCTACATGAGCCGTAGAGATGGTGATGCCGCGGGCTTTTTCCTCAGGCGCCTTGTCAATCTCATCATAAGCCTGGAATTCAGCGCCACCAGACTCTGCCAACACCTTCGTAATCGCCGCCGTCAACGATGTTTTTCCATGGTCAACGTGGCCAATTGTGCCAATGTTACAGTGCGGCTTCGTCCGCTTAAATTCTTCTTTCGCCATTTTTCAAAAACCTCTCTAAAGTTTTGATCTCTCCTAGGTTAACACTAACGCCCGTTTAAAAAAATCTCAATCATGTTTTTGAACGAATTTCTTCAGCAACTTGACGAGGCACCGGTTTATAACAATCAAACGTCATGGAATACGTCGCACGACCACTTGTCTGCGAGCGCAAATCCTTTACATAACCAAACATTTCCGCCAGCGGCACCAAGGCATTGATGACCCGGGTGTCGCCTACAGGCTCTCCCATGTCACCCATTTGACCGCGCCGCGAGTTGAGATCGCCAATCACATCACCCATATATTGTTCAGGGGTTGTAACTTCCACCTTCATCATAGGCTCCAAAAGCGCCGGAGCGCATTTCATAATGCCTTCACGATACGCCGCCCGCGCTGCAATTTCGAACGCCAGAGCGCTGGAGTCAACGTCATGGTAGGCACCATCTGTCAACTTGGCCCCGAAATCTGTCATCGGAAAGCCCGCAAAGGCCCCGGACGCCATGGCCGATTCAAGCCCTTTTTGCACAGATGGAATATATTCTTTGGGCACCACACCGCCCACAATCTTGCTTTCAAACACAAAGCCTTCACCCGGCTCAAGAGGGGTAAAAGTCAGATGAATGCGCGCAAACTGCCCCGCACCACCACTTTGTTTTTTGTGGATATAGTCAATCGACCCCGTTTTCGTAATGGTTTCACGATAAGCCACCTGAGGGGCGCCCACGTTGGCTTCCACCTTAAACTCACGCCGCATGCGATCCACCAGCACCTCAAGGTGAAGCTCGCCCATGCCCTTAATCAAAGTTTGGCCTGTCTCTATGTTGGTAGCCACCTTAAACGAAGGATCTTCAGCCGCCAAACGCCCCAAGGCCACCGCCATTTTTTCTTGGTCTGCCTTTGTTTTAGGTTCAACCGCCACCTCAATCACTGGATCGGGAAACTCCATACGCTCAAGCACCACCGGCGATGACGGGTCAGCCAGTGTATCCCCTGTGACCACCCCCTTCATGCCACACAGCGCCACAATGTCACCCGCCCCAGCAACAGTGATGTCTTCACGATTGTTGGCATGCACAAGCAACATGCGCCCCAAACGCTCTTTCCTGTCTTTGGCCACGTTATACACATAAGAGCCTGATTCTAGTTTGCCAGAATAGATACGTATGTACGTCAACGACCCCACATAAGGATCCGTCATGATTTTGAAGACCAGCGCCGAGAACGGCTCATCCGTCTGAGGCTTGCGCTCAATTTTGACAGCCTCATCACGCGGATCTGTACCCTCGGCCGCTGGCACATCCAAGGGTGAAGGCAAATAATCAATCACCGCATCCAACAAGGGCTGAACCCCCTTGTTTTTGAAAGCAGAACCACACAACACAGGCACGAATGAAAAAGAAAGCGTTCCCTTGCGAATCAAAGCTTTTAACGTTGACTCGTCAGGCTCTTTGCCATGCTCAAGATACGCCTCAAGAGCTTGATCATCCTGCTCGACAACGCGCTCAATCAACGCACGGCGATACTCTTGTGCCTTTTCTTGAAGGTCGCTCGGAATATCCACCACATCAAATTTAGCGCCCAAATCTTCACCTTGCCAGATCAGCGCCTTCATACGCACCAAATCAATCAATCCTTTGAACTGATCCTCGGCACCAATCGGCAGTTGGATCACAGCAGGCACCGCACCCAAACGATCGTCAATCATGGACACACAGCGATAAAAGTCAGCACCCATGCGATCCATTTTGTTAATAAAACACAGACGCGGCACACGATAACGATTAGCCTGACGCCACACCGTTTCAGACTGGGGCTCCACACCCGCTACGCTGTCAAAAACAGCTACGGCCCCATCAAGAACACGCAACGACCGCTCCACCTCAATGGTGAAGTCAACGTGACCTGGCGTATCAATGATGTTAATTCTGTGATTGTTCCAAAAACATGTGGTGGCCGCAGATGTGATGGTGATGCCACGCTCTTTCTCTTGCTCCATCCAGTCCATGATCGCTTCACCCTCATGAACCTCGCCAATTCTGTGGGTTTTGCCGGTATAGTAAAGGATGCGCTCCGTGGTTGTGGTTTTGCCCGCATCAATATGGGCCATAATGCCAATATTGCGATAGTCGGAAAGCGGTGTTCTTTGAGAAGACATAATAGTAACGCGTCCCCCCTACCAGCGATAGTGAGAAAAGGCCCGATTGGCTTCGGCCATTTTATGTGTATCCTCGCGTCTTTTGACGCTGCCACCGCGCCCTGCCAGAACATCCTTAAATTCATTCGCCAGCCGCTCGAGCATGGTTTTTTCCGAACGCTTGCGCGCACTGTGAATTAACCAACGAATGCCTAATGCTTGGGCACGCTCAGGCCTTACCTGCACAGGCACAGGATAAGTCGCCCCACCTACACGACGAGAACGAATTTCAAGGGCCGGCTTCACATTGGCCAAGGCCTCATGAAAAAGCTCTTTCTCTGTTTTTTCTTTAGATCCAATCTTGGCCAGCGCGCCATAAAAAAGATCACGCGCCAAGGATTTTTTGCCACGCCACATCAAGGCGTTGACAAAACGCACCATCACCTCATCTTCACAACTTGGATCGACAAAAACTTTTCTTTTTTTCGCTCTATGACGTCGCACGATTAGCCCTTCCCTTTCTTCACACCATACTTGGAACGACCTTCTTTACGATCCTTCACACCCTGTGTATCCAACGCACCACGCACCACGTGATAACGGACACCGGGAAGGTCAGGTACATGCCCCCCACGCAACAAGACGATAGAGTGTTCCTGCAGGTTGTGCCCCTCGCCGGGAATATAGCCCGTAACTTCATACTTGCTACTCAAACGCACGCGCGCCACCTTACGAAGAGCCGAGTTAGGCTTTCTTGGTGTCACCGTCGTCACACGCACACACACGCCGCGCCTTTGCGGACACCCCACAAGGGCTGGAGATTTAGAACGGCGTGCACGCACCTTACGCGGCGCACGAATCAATTGGTTAATCGTCGGCATGCTCAACACCTATTACAAACAAAAGCCACACCCCTTAAGGATTTATTCATTAACCTCAGGATAGAACCCTCATCCCCTAACGTCAAGACCACGCCCCACAAAAACCACAGCTTTTTCGACAAAAAGGTCACGCCTTGCGAAGAATTGATGGATCTTGACGGCAAAAAAACACATCAACACGCTGTTAACTATTGAAGAAATCAACATATCACAGACAACCCCTGTAGATATGTAAGAAAAAACTCCCTTCTTGCAGGTCGTCTTTTGATTCCTTATGATGGTCCTACTTATCCCATGATCAGGAAGTGTATGTCTCTTTTAGATATTACGAATAACGAAGGAAGAACCGTCGCCAAGGACGAACAGCAGTCCTGTCTTCGCAAAGTGGTGCTCTCTTCCATGATTGGTAATGCCCTTGAGTGGTATGACTTTGCGCTCTATGGTTATTTTTCTACCCTTTTGGCAAAACTTTTCTTCCCCACGGGCGATATGGTGACCTCTTTGTTGGCCACCTATGGCGTCTTTGCCGCAGGATTTTTTATGCGTCCCTTGGGCGGCCTGATTTTTGGGTATATCGGGGATCGCGTGGGGCGCAAAACGGCGTTATTGTGGTCTATTCATCTTATGTCTTTCCCCACCTTTGCCATTGCGTGTCTGCCCACCTATGAACACATTGCATGGGGAGCGCCTCTTTTGTTGACCATTATTCGCCTGCTGCAAGGTGTCTCTATGGGCGGGGAATTTACGGGGTCCATTATTTTTATTGTAGAGCACGCCGAAGGCAGACGGCGAGGATTTTGGGGCAGCTTTGCGCCCTTAAGCGCCATTTTAGGCATTCTTCTTGGATCAGGACTGGCGGCCCTTTTGAGCTATACATTGTCTCCAGGCGAGTTGAGTGCGTGGGGATGGCGAGTGCCCTTCTCTTTAAGCCTTCTGGGTGGATGGCTGGGCTCTTACATGCGTCAAGCTTTGGGCGACCCTAAGGCCTTTGAATCCTCGAAAAAGAAACACAAGCCCAAGGCCCGCCTTCTTTATCAAGAGCTGTTTACACGTCACAGAAAAAGCCTTGTGACTGTTTTTCTCATTGATCTTTTGGTGGCCATTGGGTTTTACATTGTGGTGACATTTTTGGTGGGCTACCTTGAACAGTTTATCGGACTGAGCCGGACGCAAACACTGACCATCAGCACCCTAAGCATGGCTGTGTTTGGCTTGGGCATCCTTTTTTCGGGCTCTCTGATTGATCAGATGGGCCGCAAGATTTTGATGCTGGGGGCTGCGCTTGGCTTTCTTTTTCTCAGCATTCCTTTGTTTTATGGGTTTCTCTCGGGCGATATTTACACCATTGCGTTCTGTCAGATGGTGATCTCTTTTCTTATGGGCACCTATTTTGCGGTGATCCCTGCAGTGTTGGTGGAATCTTTCCCCGCACGCGTGCGGTATTCAGGCATATCCATCGCGCATAATTTGAGTATGGCCATTTTTGGGGGAAGCGCCCCTTTTGTGGTGACGTGGATGATTGGGGTGTCTTCCTCTTTATTGGCGCCAGCTTTTTATCTGATGGTGGCAAGCCTTGGCGCCATTGTCGGTCTTGTGCTTCTCAAAGATCGCACCTTAGCCCCCTTGGAGTAGACTTTTTTTAAAAGTATTGCTATAGATTGAGCCATCGTTTTTGGCGGTGGGTTTCTTTTCTCTCATGAATCTTAAGAGCTTCCAGTCTTTTTATCGCTCGCCTGTGGGGCGCTTTACCCGGCAAGCCATTATGTCTTCTCTGAAACTTGCTGCGCATCCGCCCTCCCACAACGTACTTGGCATTGGCTACGTAGAACCTTTTTTCGACGCGATCACCGCGGCCCATAAAGTGGCGCTGACACCCAGCCCCTTACTCACGGACACCCAGTCTACTTACCCCGCGGTGCCCCTGGATGAGCACACCCCCTTCCCCCTCAAGGATCGCACATTTGATTATGTGTATGTTTTTCACAGCTTTGAATACACCGCCTTCCCGACATATTTTTTAAAGGAGGTATGGCGCATGCTTGCTCCTCATGGCAAGCTTGTGATGCTGGTGCCTGAAGATCATCCTGCTTGGCGCCAGCCGCCCTATAGCCACCTGCCTCCAGCACACGTGCACACAGATCAAGACATCGAAACCTTGCTTGAAGATAATTTTTTGACTCTCACCTTCGAACATGGCCTGATCTTTTCGCCTTCAGACACCATCCGTAAAATCCCATCTTTATGCCATGCTTTTGAAAAAGCCCTTGATTGGCTCCCCATCCGCAAAGGCGGACATTTTCGTTTGCGTTATGCGCAAAAAGACCTAGCACACAGCCACGAAAGGCCTCACCTATCCTGGCAACGGGCCTAGCGCACTGAAGCGTTTTTTTCTACATCGTTTTTTTGCAAGCCACCCTTCTTCCAACTGCCATCTGCCCATAGATTAAAAAAAGGCATAAAGCGCATCACGCACCTGTTAAGGCCACGTGAAGGCGCCACAATGTAAGGCTGGCGACATACACGCCAGACATGTCGGTCTTTCCAGCTGTTGCCTATATAATCAAACCCCTTTTCCCCAAAACGCGCCACCAACTGTGCGACTTTCTGTTTGCCCACCATATTGCATCCAGGAGAGGAGGTCAGCACATCATCAAAAAGGGGGAGCCAACGTTCCCTCCACGTCACAACACACAAAGGTGCCCCTGTCACCAACAATAAAGATCGTCCTCGCTTTTTTTCTTCCACAAGCCAGCGATAAAGATCACAGCGCACCGTCCACACAGGGTTCATACGGGGCAATACCGCAGATGCCAAAAAACATTTTGCGGAGGCCACACCTTGGGTCATAAGCAAAAAGAAGGCATACACACAAAGATGAGGTCTGTGCGTGAAGGCATAGCCTAAGACCGCGCGGTGCGTTTCTTCTTGTACCAAAGTGCCGTCAAAATCGACCGCCAAGGGTGGAGATGGGGGATGATTACGCGCTGGGTTCATCGAAAAAAACAAGGTCCCCCGGACGCACATAGCCCAAGTGACGAAACACCTGCTCTTCAAGAAGGTCGCGGTCAATATGCCCCTTCAAAAGCCCCACACGTCTCTCAAGCGTTTGGACCTCTTGTTGAGCCGCCACAAGATGATCAGAGACAGCGCGACGCTCACGCTCAAGGCGCTGCCACGAACGTAGGCCAAGATCACCTTCGACAAAGTGAAACCCTAAGTACCCCAACATGAGAAAGAAGGTCAAAAATAAGAACCAATGTTTGAAAGAAAGAACAAAACGCAACATCTTGCCCCCTACACCGATATTTATGCGCCTTTTTTAATCTTCTCCACAAGAGAGGCAAAAGAGGCAGGCTCCTCCACCGCAAGGCTGGCTAAGATTTTACGGTCAAGATCAATCCCCAAAGACTTGAGGCCTGCCATAAAGCGCGCATAGGTGATCCCACCAAGGCGAGCCGCCGCATTAATACGCTGGATCCACAGACCGCGAAAATCACGCTTACGACACCGGCGATCACGATAGGCATATTGAAGGGCCTTTTCAACACGCTGCAAAGCCAAACGATAGCAATTCTTTGACCGCCCCCGATAGCCCTTCGCACGCTGCAATACTTTTTTGTGTCTTTGTTTGGTTTGAACACCACGCTTTACTCTCGCCACAAATCCCCCTTAACTCACACCATAAGGCATGAAATAACGCTTTACAAAGCGGCTGTCACATTCTTTCATACATGTGGTGCCGCGCGCACTGCGCTTCATATCCATTGAGCGTTTGCGCAAATTATGCCTCTTACCGGCTTGGCCCATGGTAACTTTGCCCGAGCCCGTCAAACGAAATCGCTTTTTCACACCACTCTTGGTTTTTAATTTAGACACAATCGCCCTTTTCCACATAAACACGAATCATGGTATCAAAACTGCCTCCCATACGCAAGCGCCTGCTTTTGTCATACGTAAGCATGAAAACGCTTTGCCTTAAGACGCTCCGCGCGAATAATGGCCATAAGATCTTCAATCGCATCGGGCAGTTCATCATTCACCACCACATAATCATAGTCAATCCAATGGGGAATTTCATCCTCAGCCCGTGCGAGACGTTTTTTGATGACACTTTCATCATCAAGCCCGCGGGACAAAAGACGGTTTTCTAACGCCTCCAGAGAAGGCGGTAAGATAAAAATGCGGGCGCAGCGACCAGGCCACTCTTGAGCCACACGTTCACCACCTCGCCAATCCACATCCAGCAATACATCAAAACCACGATTGAGAAACTCACCCACAGATTTTTTGGGCGTGCCATACAAATGACCAAAACTCTCAACGTGTTCGATGAACAAATCTTGCTGAACATCCTGCTGAAAATCGTCCCGCGCAAGAAAATGGTAATCCCGACCGTTTTCCTCCCCCTCACGCATAGGTCGCGTCGTCGCCGAGACAGACAACCTGAGGTTGTCATCCAAACGCAACAGTTCTTTGCACAGGGTGGTTTTTCCTGCCCCTGAAGGAGAAGACAGCACAATCAAGAAGTTGGAGCTTGTTTGAATCAACGTAAAGACACGTTTAAGATCTCTTGGCTTATCCTAATCAAAAACCCACCAAGATGCATCCTTTTTTTCACACCCGCCATGCATGACGTTATTATTTTTCGCCCTACCAAATCACCCACACAGTCTGGCCGCATGCATCGTGAGATATGGCACCTTGTGTTCCAGGCGTCTTCAAAAATGATGATTGACCCGGCCATGCATTGGCATTCGCAGCGAGACACCTGCCAAGAAGTGATCTTGAAATTCAAGACAAAGCAAAAAGCTGTTGATTACGCGAAACAGAAAAAATGGCGCTATATTGTGCAAAAAGACCCACCCGTGGCCCCCATGCACAAACACAGCTATACAGAGCACCTGTTGAAGCCCCACCTGCGCTCATAGCGACTTTTTGAACTTCAAAGACAAGCCTACCCTGCATCGCTCCCTTATGCTCAAACGCCCCCAGCCATGCATCAGCGCGCCTATCCCCACGCAGCAACGCACATCACGCGCTTAATAAAAATTCGGTGACAAGATTGATTTGATCAGACGTGGCTAAAGAGAGTGCATGGCCTTGCTTGGGGAAGGAGTGGGTTTTCACCCCTGGCTTACACGCCATTTGATTCACCGTATCTTGCCGTAAGATGTCTGAATTCGCACCATGCAACGCCAACACCGGGCACGCTATTTTTTCCCAATATTGCCAAAAATCAATATCCACCACATCTTTTGTACTGATGGTGGAAGCAATCAGGGGATCATAATTGGTATTCCATGTTTTATTTACCGCGTCCCAGAAAACGCTTTGCTCGGCCATCTGCTTCCACTGAAGCGGCGTCACATCTTTATAGCCCAACAGATTGCTTTTTAAGAATTGAATCACCTCATCAAACTGCTCAAAAGCATGGTTTTTAGGCACATATTTCATCAAACGTTGCAACCCTTCCTTGGGAATGAAAGGGCCAATATCATTGAGCACCATTTTCTTGATGGGGTTTTGGGGCAGGCTGGCCATCATCATCCCAATCAAGCCGCCCATCGAGGTGCCCACCCAATGCACGCGCTCCACATCAAGGCGCCCTAATAAAACATTTAGATCTGCCATATACTGTGGATAAGTATAGCGTGCGGCGTCACGCAAATAATCACTTTTTCCTCGCCCCACCATATCAGGGCAAATCACACGAAAATGCTTGGACAATGCCTCTGCAAGCCAGAAAAAATCGCCACTGTTACGCGTGAGTCCATGCACACACACCACCACCTGAGGGTTATCAGGGTCTCCCCACTCTTGGTAACCCACACGATGAAACCCCTGAGGATTCAGCCCTAAAAAACTTTTTTCACGCATAGAACACCCAAAATCTTTTCTTATTTTCAGAAAATTTTTCTCTTTTTTAAGTAATTAAAGCTTTGAGTTATTAAAAAGACATTGCTAAATCAAAAAAATATGACATCTGCCACAATTGCGCCCACATGGTTGATTCAATGGTTTTTTTTCTTAAAAAGACACTATCAATCAACAGTTTATGTCGTTTTTTTATGCCTTACTTGGTATGCATGTGGGGGAATTTTGCTAGCGGAGCTGCCCAAACAACATTGGTCCAAAACCCCCAAAGTCGCCACCTACGACACGGCGCTTAATACAACCTTTATCAAAATCAGAACCGATCCTTCACGAGACACCCTCATGACCATTTGCGGAGAAAATGGACTCTGCCATGAACGTGGGGCCTGCCAGCATCGCGCATCGTTAAGTTTTTTTTGGCTTTTATGCAAAGAAATTGTGCCTGCCTTTGCGAAATTACCTTGCGTGAAAGACAATGCCGAACAGCTCTCTTTTGATGCCAAGGCCGGTGTATTTGTGTTGGAAAAAAACTATGCCCCCCTTGAATATTTGGAAGCCTACCTTTTTAGCGCCCAAACACCTCGTTACCTGCAATTCATCACCGCAAAAATCATCACTCAGTTGCCACAAAATTTAATTCCTCTATCCACGCAACTGCACAATCAATCTTGCAGCCAATACCGAAAAATGTGTCTCACACCACCCATGCCGCCCCTTGACGAAAGGCCTGAGATTTCTTAGCCTGGGCCTTGTTTGTGCGGAGAATTATGTGCACCCTTTCTATATCACAACGCCCATCTATTATCTCAACGGCGCCCCCCACTTGGGACACGCCTATACCACCATTTTCACAGATACCGTCACCCGTTTTTGGCGCCTGGCAGGACGCCCAACCTATTTTTTGACGGGCACCGACGAACATGGCCAAAAAATTGTCGAAGCCGCCACAAAGGCGGGGCTTCCTCCTCAAGGTTTTGTGGATAACGCCTATAAACCCTTTTATGACATGAATGCAGAGGTTGGCGCGCAGCCCAGTGATTTTATTCGCACCACAGAAGACAGGCACAAACGCGGTGCTGAGGCCTTATGGAAAAAAATAGATCAAAACGGCTGGATCGAAAAGGGCGTTTATGCGGGCTGGTACGCCGTGCGCGATGAGGCTTTTTATAAAGAAGCAGATATCAAAGACGGCAAGGCGCCTACAGGCGCGCCGGTCGCCTGGGTGGAAGAGCCATGCTATTTTTTCAAGCTCTCAGCCTTTCGCGATAAGTTGCTGGATTTTTATCGCCAAAACCCTGACTTTATTTTGCCGAAAACGCGCTATAATGAAACCATCAGCTGGGTTGAACAAGGGCTTCAAGATTTGGCCATCTCGCGCTCCACCTTGCGCTGGGGCATTCCTGTGCCGGGTGATGAGGCGCATGTGATGTATGTGTGGATTGACGCCCTTTCTAACTATATCACTGGCTTAGGCTACCCTGAAAAAACCAAAATATTTGAAACATTTTGGCCCCATGCGCGACAGGTGATTGGCAAGGATATTTTGCGTTTTCACGCCATTTATTGGCCTGCCTTCCTGATGGCAGCCGACGTATCGCCCCCCAGACAGCTTTATATCCATGGGTGGTGGACGGTGGAAGGGGAGAAAATGTCAAAATCTGTAGGCAATGTGCTTTCTCCCACCGATCTTGTGGCGCTTTTTGGGATTGACCCCTTACGCTATTTTCTGTTGCGGCAAATGCCCTTCGGTGATGATGGCAATTTTTCTAAAGAGGCCTTTGCAGAACGTTTTCGATCTGATCTTGCCAATGATTTAGGCAACCTTTTTCAACGGGTGTTGGCCTTCATCCAAAAGCGTGGCGGCACCATTCCCCCAAACCCCCAAGGCCCTGTGTCCAAGGACATCGACGCCTGGCGCCGGCATCTGTGGCCCCAGTTAGAAGGCTTCATGACATCCGTGGAACCACACCGTTATCTCACCCACATCTGGGAAGGCGTGGCCTTAGGTAACCGCTTTTTTGACGCCCTTGAACCCTGGAAGTTGGCAAAAAGCGATACGCCAGAAGACCTCCATCGCCTCGACAGTGGCCTTTTCCAGATGCTTACCTTGCTTTATGATCTGGCGCTTTACCTGCAACCTGTGATGCCCGAAGCTGCAAAAACCATGCTCGCACAGTTGGGGTATGAGGGTGAGCCGCTTCCTTTCCATAATGAGACATTTCGCCTGACTGAGGGCGCCAGCCTTCCTAAACCTTGGCCCTTGTTTCAAAAGGATCGCAGCGCCGCGTAACCCGCAAACGGCTGACACTGACGATGGATCTTTACCCACACTTTCGTTTTGACATCACGCACCAAAGCACCAAAAGTGGCGCACGCGTGGGCACCCTCACCACGCCCCACGGCACTTTGTCCACACCGGCCTTCATTTTTTGCGCCACCAAAGCCTCACTGAAAGGGGTGAGTACAGCCGCTTTACGGGAGGCGGGTGTTCCCATTATTTTGTCTAATACCTACCACTTAATGCTGCAACCAGGAGCTGAACTGATTCAACGTGTGGGAGGGCTTCATGCCTTTATGGACTGGTCAGGCCCTTTGCTCACAGATTCAGGCGGCTTTCAGGTCTTTAGCCTGGGCCATGGCCATGTGACTGATGAAATTAAAGGACGCGCCCGTGCGCCTAAAAAAAACTGTCTGCGCATCAGTGAGGAAGGCGTCACGTTTACGTCGTATCGTGATGGCCAAAAACATCACCTCACCCCTGAAAAATCCATGGATGTCCAGCAAAAATTGGGCGCTGATTTGATTGTGTCCTTTGACGAATGCACGCCCTATCACGTGAGTGAAGCTTATACCGAACAATCAATGCGCCTTAGCACCCGCTGGGGGAAGCGCTGCCTTGATTTTTTCATGCAACATAACCACCACACACAAGCGCTTTACAGCGTGATTCAGGGGGGCATCTATCCACACCTGCGCCAAGAAAGCGCTGACTTTGCGAACCAGCATGCTTTTTTTGGCCATGCCATTGGTGGTTCGCTCGGGGCATCCACAACGCAAATGAATGAAGTGGTAGACATGACCACAAGCTATCTCGATAAAAAACGGCCCATCCACTTGCTGGGCATTGGCAAACTTCACGACATTGAAACCCATATCCAGCAAGGCATTGACACATTTGATTGTGTGCACCCCACGCGATTGGCCCGCCACGGCGGGGCCCTGATATGCCCCCACACCCATGGTAAGGATCATCTCAACATTAAAAATGCGCAGTACCGCACCGATGAAAACCCTATTGACGCTCAATGTCCGTGTCCCACATGCAAGCACTATTCAAGAGCCTACCTTCATCATCTCTTTAAGGCGGGGGAAATGTTAGGGCCCATCGCGCTTACCCAACATAACGTGGCCTTTATGGTGTCTTGGATGGCGC
>CBFICL010000026.1:0-17284 GCA_965661165.1 uncultured Holosporaceae bacterium
AGGTATTGTACTTTTCATTAATGCGGGGCTAGATTGGACTAAAAAGAAGAGAAAATGGTGTCATTCTTGGTGTCGTCCTTTTCTTGCAGAAAACGGGGATAATATTGGCGCTTTGCCTTGGCCACACGCTATGACCACACATTCACACCACCATTCTTCGCCCATCAACGCGTCCTCTTCCCGGCCTGTAACATGGATTATAACAGATAATGGGAAGGTCGGTACAGAAAATCAAGCCCTTGGATTGGCAAAGGCCCTTTCTCTCGAGACAAAAACCTTCTATGTCAAAGCCAGGCCTTTGTTTTTTTGGTGGCCGCGTCGTTCGTGGCGTTTGTGGTCAGCCAAGGTTTTGCGCCGCGACACTCTCTCGCCCCCCTGGCCTCATGTGCTGATCACGGCGGGGCGAAGCGCCACAGGCGTGGGGGCGTGTCTCAAACGGTTGCTAGGGAGGCGCGTATATCACATTGCGCTTATGGACCCGAAGCTTCCCGCGACTTTTTTTGATGCCATCATTGCCCCGGCCCACGACAAGCGTGAGGGCGATCATGTCATTAATACCACTTTGTCTTTGCACGATATTTCCTCACCAAAACTGGCCTCAGAGAAGGTGGCCTGGCAGAAACATTTAGAAGGGTTGCCCCTGCCCTTCTTGGGCGTCATGTTGGGGGGATCCACCCGCTCTTTCTATTTTTCGTCCGTGTTTGCACGCCAGTTGGCAGAAGATATTCTGGCCATTGCCCGCAGTCATAAAGTGACGCCGCTGATCGTTCCTTCACGGCGCACACCTCAAACAGCGTTGGCTATCATAAAAAAAGCCTTGGAAGGCACGCCCCATTTTGTGTGGATGCGCGAGGGAGATAACCCTTATCACGGGGTGCTGGCTCTGTCTGATTATGTGTTGGTGACAGGCGATTCTGTGCAGATGATTTCAGAAGCCGCCAGTTTAAGAACGCCCCTGTTTGTTTATCCGCTTCCCTATACCTCAGATAAACTCAAGGCCTTTCACACCTCTGTGTTTCAAAAAAACATTGCCAGGCCCTTTGAGGGTAGCCTCTTTTCCTGGGCGCGCGAGCCTTACCGGGAGGAAGAGCATGTGGTGGCCGCCTTGAAGAAAAAAATCAACGCGCACCTGCAAAGGTTAAAAGAAGCGTCAGACAAAGAACCGCCTTCTTTAAGGCACAAGGAGCCCTAGAAAGCCCTCCGCATCCCCCTAACGTAAAGCGCCAAGGCACAAAAACTAGCCAACAAATGATGCGTCTTAGAAAAACTCCTTAACAGCATTGAGCGCTTGCTTGGCTACGTTTTTTACATTGCCATACAAAGGCTCTCCACCTTCTTTTGGCCAGGTGTCGTGATCGTTGCGTAAGATGCAAATGCCCACAGACTGCCTCACCGGAGAGGGCACATCCTTGGGCAAGGTGGCCACATCACACAAACTTCCCGTTACAGACCGTTTCAGCCAATGGATGGTGGGTTCCGGTTTAAAGGCCGCAGTTTCAGAATCTGAGTCATATACCGCCCCAGGTGTTTTTTCAAGCGCGCTATCAAGTGATTTCTCAGGCGCTTCGTCGGGCATGTTATCAGATGCCTTCTCAGGCGCCGGGTCAGACGTTGGACTCGCCAGCATGCTGTCAGGAACCAGGGCCCACGCATCAAAGAGAATCTCAGACGTGACGTGCTGATATTTATCATCTGTTGTCACAACGCAATAGTGTTTTTTTTCTCTATCCCCAAGCCCTTTGAGCGGAAACTTATGATCGTCAGCTTCTTTCTGACCGGCACAGGTCAGCGCAGCAAACTGAAGGTGCACCAGATCAAACACAGGGTCTAAGGAGCGGAATGTGAGATCTTTAACCTCGTCCCCCTCCATCAGTTGAAAACGTGTCTTATAACGCATAATGCGCACATTAAGGGGGGTGTTTGTGTTCATGGTCCGTGTGTTTTGCCACACATAAGCATCCTTCCCTCTGCGCGTGGCCAAGAGGGTGCTCACATCCCACCAATTCTCAGCCACAAGCCAGGTTGAAGACTGGCTCATCACCTTTGTTACCACCTGATCATAAACCCTGTCGATCCACACAGGTGATAAAGGCGCTGGGACATGCCCCTCCCCTTCAAAAACATCATAATCCAAGTTCATCCCAAAATAATCCACCACACTGCTTACACCCTCTTTATCGGCAGCCTTACCTATCGTTAAGATATTGTTGTGTTCATAGATAGTACCAGGTAAATAGAAGGTTTCACTCACGTCGCCCGCTTTGGTGGCGGCTTCGCCTTCTTTCGGGGGGGCGGGTTGCAAGAAACCGACGTCTCTTGTCTTTATGTCTCTTTTTTCGGCGCTGGCAGGTTGGCTTTTGCCTCTGCTTTCATCGGGCTCTTCATCGCCCCTTAACGCCCCTTCTGATGCGGGCATGGCGGGAGAAAGTGAGGACGCCGCATCATCACCCCCCTCGTCAGGAAGTGGCGCATAGACAGGCTGCATCACAGCGCCCATACAGAAGCAAAACACAACCCCACAAAGGGCCACCATCTTGAAACGATGTTGACGCATAAACGCCCCTCTTCTCATGCTTTTTTGAGAAGGTTGTATGCCTATTATGTCTATATGTCAATGTTTTTCTTGGCACCTCAGTTCACAAAAAAGGAGGCATCCGGGAGCGGGCTTTTGCCTTGTTCATAGGCTTTCAGCATGCCTTCAATCTTTTGCACCTGTTCATTCAAAGTGACAAATTCTTCTTGCAGGGAAGCCAACGTTTCTCGCTCAGGGGGGAGCGCGCTTTGTATACTTTCGTGGTGCTCTGATTGCTTCACTATCTCCTCTTCTAGCGCGTCTATCTGGCTTTGTGTATAGCGTTTCTTCTGGGCTAAGGGGCTGAGCACATGCTCGGCAAGCATCTCAGCATTCAAAACGTCAGGCATACCAGGCAATGAGAGCTTCTGAATGAGCCCATCTCGCGCCTCGTTAAGGAAGGTGATGGTTTCTTCATCTGCGCCTTTTTCAATGCCTGCTTCAATAGCGCTGGTTATGACCTCTTGAAGCTTGGCGACGGAGAGGCCTTTCTCCTTTCCTTCGTTGGCCTTATCAATGCTTGTTTCTAGGCTTGTGATCATGGCCTGAAGCAACTGTTTGTTGCTAAGTTCTTTTTCAGCGTCTTTGATGGCATCGTCATACCATGCCTCACTCTTTGTCCACGTGTTTACATGTTCTTGTGCCTTTTTCATTCGAGGTTCGATAGAGGCACGCTTACGCCAGGCATAAGAATCTTCTATTTGGTGAAGAAGCACGTCTTCTTCTTCTTCATCGGTGCCCTCTTCCACAAAGATTGTTTGTAGGGAAGGAACAAGAGAGCCTTCATCTGAGGGGGCATTTGAATGTTCATACTGGCCGGCCTGCACACTGTGAAGTGACAGCGTCGTGGTGGTTACAAAAGCCGCCATCACGGGCAGCCATATCCAAATGCGCGTCATGTTATGCATACACAAAAAACCAAAAAAAAACCATTTAATACAATAACTTACTCTCTCATTTTTAGCATATTTTCTTGATTTTGTCAAAATTTGACATTTTAGAAGGTGTTTTAGGATGGCATAACGTAAGGGGCATTGAGGAAAGCATGTTAACCGTCAAGAAGAGGTGCTCCCCTTTATCCCGCAGGATTTTTAATCATGCGTGAGAGGGGCTTTTGAGGGCGTTGTGCCGTGAGAAAAGCTCGAAAAAAGCGCTAGGAGGGCTTGGCAGGTGAAGGTGCCCCTTCGCAAGGGGGCTTGTCGGCAGCTGAGGCTTTTTCAGCGGCCTTAGATGCCGTTTTTGGCGTCTCACCCTGGGCAGAGGGTGGAGGTTGATGACCCACAAGCACGCGTACGCCCGAAGCCAGGCGTAATGGACAAGGGGCAAAGATAAGGTTTTTTAAGGTAGCCACGCGAGACATCACCAATTCATTGTGTTTGTTCCACGGGCCCACACCACGCAAGGATAACAGCTCAAACGCAGGCAGGCCATCCCGGCCTTCAGGGGGCACAATCATGCCCGAAGCCGCGATATCGAGAAACGTGAGCACGTGCTGATTATGCTCTTTTTCTGTCAGTTGCGCTGAGAATGTCTGGGTATCGGGATCACCCTCAAACACCCATGTTTTATCTTGCTGCCCCTGCCATCTGTTGGCAATCTTTTCGTCATCCTTATCTTTGACCAGGCGAGCTGCATAGTGAAAATCGCGCACCCCGCTGCCAAAGGGGCCAACCAGATCATTTTTGCCGCAACAAGACAAGGTTCGGGCCCACACAAACATCACGCCGCTGCCTTTGACTTCTTTTTTACCGTTTTTTGATTCATACACCATGCGCAAGGGAACGTCGATTTTGCGCCCCTGTGGCCCTGTGAGACGCACTGTGCCTGCAAACAATTTGAGACACAGCACGTTAGGCACTTTGGTTTCCGCTTGATCCCGTGTATAGAGCCAAAGGTGGCTACCATGCCCTTTGGGTGTCATATTTCGCGGCACGTGGGGGCGAGAAAGATAACCATCCCCGCGCAAGCCACCGCCTTCATACTCTTGCTCTATATCCCACAGGCCAAAAATGGTGTCATACTCGCGTGGTTTACCGAAGGCCTGTGCGATGCGCCCTTTCTCGTCAGATGACAGGGGCTTGCCATAAGGCTCCGCAGAGGTGAGTGAGGCATTGCCCAGCGATTCGATCATATTTTTTCGCCCCGTAAAGCTGAGGATTTCCTCAGCCTCTACCTCGAGATCAAGATAGTTTTTGGACCAAAAGACCTGCCTCGGCGGCAGCGCTTTCAGAAGCACGGGCACCGCAGAAGCCAGCGTGCTTTTGTGAAGCACCTTTTTGCCCACCATAAAGGCCACAGTAACACACTGCCCTTTGCGCGGTTCTGTTATTCTTAAGATCAGCTCTTTAGGTTTGGTGTTAAGAGAGACGGGCCCCAGTTGATAACGTCCAGCAGCACAGAGGTGCATAGATGGCAAGATTCCCAAGAAAATCGCGAGAAAGAGAGCGCCAGCAAGACGAAACACGGCCAAAAGAAACCAGGCTTACATAGATCTATCATAGATAAAAATTGATCAAAAAAATCTTAAAAAAGGTATTTTATAGCTGAAAAAGAGTAAGCCACTGAATTTAAGATAAGAAAAATGAAAGACGCTTTTTGGTGTCTTCAGATAGAGGGGCAGCGCCCTTAAGGGCCTGGGCATAAACCGCCACACCACCTTTGCCAAAAATGACGCCGTCACACCCTGCCGCCAACGCTTTGCGCACACGGGTATCTGGCGGCTCATGAGACACCGCGCCCATGGCCAAATCATCACTCATTAAGAAGCCCTCAAACCCCAAGGTTTCGCGGAGGGTGTGCTGGATAACGCGCGGTGAAAATGTAGCCGGCACCTGAGGGTCAAGTGCGTCATAGGCTACATGGGCCGTCATCCCCCATAAAGGCACCGAGGCGTTCTTGACAGAGGCGTGGGAAAGAACCGCATGAAAAGGTTGCCTGTGGCGCTCAAGCTCTTGCGCCGTCAGGTGAATGGCGGGACAGACAAGATGAGAGTCTTCCTTGGCAGCGCCGTGCCCTGGCATATGCTTGATCACAGGAACAATGCCCGCATCTTGGAGTCCCCGCACCGCAGATACGCCCAAATCGGTCACCACACATGGGTCGCCAGAGAAGGTGCGATCCCCCAACGCGTCCGTAGCGCCGGCTACAGACAGATCCAAAAGTGGTGCACAATTAACAGAAAGGCCCAGCGCCTTAAGATAGCGTCCCATGGTGTGATAGTTCTCATAACACGTGCGGCAGGCCTTCTCAGGAGACTGGGCATACACATCACCAAAATGCCGCGGCGGGGGCGGCGTTGCCATCATGGCGCCCGGCAAGCGAAACACCCTGCCCCCTTCACAATCGACCAGCAGAGGAAGCGAAGGGCGGTCAGTGACGGTGGTCAGCTGGTGCACCAAATCTTTGAGTTGTTGCGCAGACTCAATATTACGGCGGAAAAGGATAAACCCTAAGGGGTTGCTAGCGGCAAAAAATGTTTTCTCTTCTTGGGTAAGGGAGAGGCCTTCTATGCCTAAAAAAAGGGGCATGATGGGCTTGGTGGCGGGTGATGCAGCGTCTTTATTATGCATGATTACCGTGCGCGCTTTCTTTTGTTCATCGTTGATAAGAGGTTATCAATGGATTGTGAAGCAGGTTGGGAAGACGTGCGTGCCTGCCTTCTGGTACGCGGCAGAGATGCTTTTTTCGATAAGGGTGTGCCGGCATATGGTGGCCGTCTTGATGGCAAGCGCCGGGAAGCAGAGGTGTGTATAGATACACGAGGTGTGCGCGAATGACCATGAACCGTCTTTTTGTTCACCCTGTTGCGATGAGACGCAGGCTTCTGAGGCGTGAACTTCTTTTTGTGTGTCATCACAGAGGCAGAGGAAGATTTCATCTTAGAAGCCGGCACCTTTCTGCGGTAGGGTGTGACGCGGTTAGCGCTTTGGAAAGAGGATGTGCTTACCCGTTTGCTCACCCTCTTTTTGCTTTTCTGCTTAACCTCAGGTTTCCGTGGGATCACAGGGGGGCGCTCCTCCCCCGCATTCAGGGTGTCTGGCGCTTTCTTTTTGGTGGGCGCTACATTGTCATACACACGATAGGAAGGTGTTTGAGAAGGCTCTTGAGGCGGGATACGCATGGGCCCTGCGGGGGGATAAATTACAGGCAAAGGTGTGCGCGTTGGGGGGGCAAACACAAAATGAGCCATGTGCCACAACCCAACTCCAAGCCCCAAGATCAGCAGGCCGCCCCACACGAAGGAAAGCTTTTGAGATCCCCTCAGACCGCCGATCAAAGAAAACAGCTTGGCTTTTGTGTGCGCGAAATGGGCTACCATGTCAGGGTTTCCTTGGGTGTAATACCCAGTATCGCCAAGCCTGAGGCCAGCACATAAAGCATTGACTGCACCAAGGCCAGGCGCGCCAGGCTCACGTCAGAGTCATCCTCACGCAAAAAACGCAAGGTTGTGTCTTGATTCCCTTGACTCCACAGGCTGTGAAACCGCGTGGCGATCTCTGTGAGAAACGTGGTGATGCGATGCGGCTCACGGGCGCGCGTGGCTCCTTCAACACAGGCCGGCCAAAAAGCCATTTTTTTGATAAGCGCTTGCTCGCCGTCAGCGCACAAAAGATCAAGGTCGGCCTTCCTAAGATGGGAGGTATCGGCGATCTCACGCCCCCAGATTTTTTGTGCCTCTTTCAGCACAGAGTGGCCACGGGCATAGGCGTAATGGACATAAAACACGGGGTTATTAGATGACGTTTCCTTAACCACATCGATATCAAGTGTGAGATGGGTGGTGTGCTCTCGTGAAACCATCATAAAGCGCAACACATCTGCGCCAATGTCCTGCACAATGTCCTCAAGCTCTACATAACTCCCCGCGCGCTTCGACATTTTGACAGGTTTGCCCCCTTTCAGCACGTGCACAATTTGGCACAGCACAAAAGAAAGATCCGCTTTTCCTTCAGAAAGAACATCAACGGCCGCCTTCAAACGCCCGACTTGACTGGCATGATCTGCGCCCCACACATTGACCAGATAATCAAACCGCCGCGACAACTTATCTTTGTGATAGGCAAGATCCCCTCCCAAATAGGTGGGGCTGCCGTCACTTTTGCAAAGGGGCGCATCTTGGGGCTCACCGAGCTTTGTGGCCTTAAAGAGCAAGAGCGGTTCAGCAGTCCATCCTTCAGCCTTTTTTCCTTTTGGCGGGGGCAATGCGTCGATAGCGGTCAACTGATGCGCCTCAAGGGTCGCCTTAACTTTTTCAAAAAGGCCGCGGTCAAAAAGGTCTTGTTCTGACACAAACACATCGTGCTTGATGCCCACCACGTCCATGGTGTGGCGAATCATGGCCATCAGGGCTGACATCGCAAAGGCCTTGAACGGGGGAAGCCAGGCCGACTCGTCTTGGTCTAGCCACCTGCGCCCGTCGCGCGCATAAAGATCACGGGCGATATCAATCAGATAGGCACCGGGGTAAGCCCCTTCCAGTATGGTTTCACAAGGAACGCCACAAATCTCGCGATAACGCATATAAAGAGAGCGCGCCAGCTTATCCACCTGCACGCCGCGGTCGTTGATATAATATTCGCGGGTCACATCAAACCCTGAGGCTTCAAAAAGATTTGCCAGCACGTCCCCCACCACAGCCACACGGCCATGCGCCATATGTAAGGGGCCCGTCGGGTTGGCAGACACATATTCAACATTCACAGATTGACCTGCACCCCAGACGCCGTGGCCAAAGGCGTCACCTTGCGACAAAATGGCGCGCACGGTGTCTGCCCAAAAAGTATCGTTAAGGGTGAGATTCAAAAACCCCGGTCCCGCGACATTCACCTCCGTCACATAAGGCGATGCAGACAAAACGGGCATCAATAAATGTGCCGTGTCTCGTGGCGACAGAGAAAGGGTCCGAGATAAGATAAAGGCAGCATTGGTGGCGATGTCCCCTTCTGCGCCTTTAGGGGGAAGGTCACATGTCACGCCATCCAAAGAAAGGTCTGTTTTCGCCAAGAGCTTTAACGGATGGTCCTTCGGAAGGTTAAGATCAGATGCCTCGCGCCCAAGGGCCGAAAGCGCATCGAGAATAACGTGTCGCGGCGTCATGGTCAGACAATTTTCACACTCGCTTCAACATAGCACTGCCTTGGAGAAAAGGCCATGTTCACGCTATGATCTTTCTAAAAAAAATCTTAATGCTGTTATCTGTGGACCACGTATCGCCTTTATCTCATGCCTTAGCGTTGTTTTATGAGCCCCTCTGGGCCCCTATGATGAAAGAAGAGGTTTCACATTACGCTGTGGCCACGTCGGGCGGGCCGGATAGCTTGGTGCTTACGGTCTTGCTTGATGCCTATTTGAAAAGACGCCATCAAAAACTCACTGCCCTCACTGTTGATCATGGCTTGAGACCTGATTCTTCCCATGAAGCGCAACATGTGGCCACTTTTTGTGCTCAACAAGGCATTTCCCACGTGACGCTTAAGGTCACAGATCTTCCTGTGGGCACTATGCATGGAAAAGCCCGGAAGCAGCGCTATCGAGCCTTATCTCTTTGGTGTTACCAACATGGGGTTAAGCACCTTTTTTTGGGTCATCACAGTGATGATCAACGTGAGACGTTTTGCTTTCGTTTTTTTCGCGGTAGCGGCACCTATGGGTGGGGCGGTATGAAGGCAGAAACGCATCTGTGGGGGTTGACCCTTCTGCGCCCCCTGCTGACCTTAACAAAAAAAGAGATTGTGCACGCGGCTCATCTTCTTAATCTGCCCTTTGTGCGCGATCCATCCAACACACATCCGCGATTTGCACGCGCGCACATCCGACAAAAGCTTCAGGGCCTGTCTTCTGATCAACGGGCCCTTTGGTCTCATATCGCCCACACGTATAGACAGCGGGGTGAGCAAGAAGATCACGCCAGCGCGTCCTTATTAACGTGTCACCTCACCCATTGGCAACAGGGCTATGCTTGCATATCTGGTGAATATTGGCTTCAAGATCCGCGGGCGGTGTCGATGTTGCGCGTGCTTCTCACACACATACGCGGCCATACTCCCCACCCGCTTACCACAGAGCGTTTGCGCCATGTGCATGCGCAGCTATTGCTGAAAAAAAACGTCACGTACGGCGGGTGTTTGATGCAGTGGCGCCAAAATGAGCTGTGGGTGGTGAGAGAATGGCGACGTATCGCACCTGTGCCCCTTAAGCAACCCTTCACGCATATGCTGTGGGACGACCGCTTTTATCTTCATATGCACGCGCCTCACAAAAACGCCAAACAGTGGATTGGCCCTTTAGGCTCTCATGAACGTTATCGCCGCGCGTGCCTTATAATGCAAAGTTGGCCCGGCCTTATGGATGAGGCGGGCGGCGTTATCCCGTGCTGGAACCGAGATGTGTTTGCGGCTTGCCGTTGGATGCAAGCTGAATGCTTCCCTCAAACACCAAAGCTACAGAGCCGCGATGCGCAATGGGAGCACCAGCGCGACACGTAACCCACAAATCCCCGCCTTCAAGGTGAACCAGCACAGTGTCATGTTCAAGGATCCCTTCATGCTTCAGGGCAAAAACCGCGGCGCATGTGCCGGAAGCACAGGCCTGTGTGCGCCCTGTGCCGCGCTCCCACACCCATAGGGTTAAGGTGCCGTCAGGGTTTTGACGCACAAATTCAACGTTGGTTTTGTCTGGAAAAAAAGGATGGGCCTCAAGGCGTGGGCCGATGCGGGCCATATTGTCAGGGCTAAAACGCGTCACAGGCACCACAAGATGTGGATTGCCCATAGTCACGGCATAACCTTCGTCACATCCAAAATCACCCAGCGGCAGGGCTTCGTCAGACAACAGATGCGGCATGCCTTGCGTCACTTCCACCTCCTGATGATCCATCACGCGACCGGTTAACAGCCCCGACGAGCTTTCTATGGTTACGCATGAGGTGCCATAGGTTTGGGCCAGGTTCCACATCACACACCGGGTGCCGTTGCCGCACGCCTCGGCCTCCGTGCCATCTGCGTTAAAGATACGCAACGCCGCATGCACATTGTCACGCGATGAGGGCAACACTTCAAGCACCTGGTCGCACCCAATGCCTAAACGCCTATCGCTTAGAAAGCGAATCATGTCAGGGGTGACATGGGCCGGCTCGTCAAAAATGACGAAATCATTGCCCAGGCTATGCATTTTCTTAAAGGGAAGCATGTGTTGGCTCATCGTGGGTCGGGTCCTTTGCTGCGGCAGAGGTTGTCAAAGATGCTTCGCCTAAGGTAATGGATAAGTCGTTGGCAAGCAAGCGATCCAACACCATCGGGGTCAGACACATTTTTTGAGGCACCACAAGGGTAACATCCATAGGCTTGCCCCCCACGTTCTGCACGGGAAGCTGCACATGAACCGAGGTATGCCCTGTAGAGGGCGTTGAGTCCGCCTTCAGCGCCTTGGCCACCCCTTCTATCTCAGCCGGGGTGTGCACATGGATTGTGCATGTTGGGGCCGCGGCAAAAAAATCATCCCGCGCCACCAGGTCTTCCACCAACAAGCGCAGTTGGTCGCCATCCGTGCGCCCTGACACCTTCACCTGAAACAGATCCCCGGCCACAAGACGCTCACGCCATGAGGCAAGCATCTCTTCAAACATGATGGCCTCAAATGTCCCGCGCGGATCTGAAAAATGAAGAAAAGCAAAGCGCTTACCAGATCGTCCCATTTTGACTTTTGAGGAAATAAGCACCGCTGCCAGCCACGCATGAGGTGCGTTTGCCAATGTTTCTTTAAGGGTATGGCTGCCCACGACATGCGTCAAAAACGGGGTATAGGGCGTGATGGGGTGATCATTGAGATAGAAACCGATGGCATCATATTCAAGGCGCAAGCGTTCAGACCGAGGATAAGCATCTTTGGGCGCGATCACCGGCCGCGTATCTTCCTGGCGAAACAGTGTGGGCGATGTGTCAAGGGCGCCATAGCTCATGAGGGTATCAAGATGCGCCATCAACGTGTGCCTGTCTGTGCCCAAAGCATCAAAGGCACCTGCGGCGATCAAACTCTCGAGCTGTCTTTTGTTCAACACTTTGGTGCCGCGCAAACGCTCAAAAACATCATAAATATCCTTGAAGGCGCCATGTTGGACGCGCTCGTTCACAAGCTCATCCATAGCGCTTTTCCCCACATTTTTAACGGCTGCCAATCCATAACGAAGAGCCGGCCCTGAAGGCGTATCTTCAAGAGAAAAATCAGCCATGGAGGCGTTAATGTCGGGGGCCAAGAGGGTAAGCTCGTTATCTTGCATGTCTTGTGCAAACAGCGCCAGGCGATCGGTGTTGTGTATGTCTTGATTCATGGATGCCGCCATAAATTCAAGGGTATGGTTGGCCTTCATGTAAGCCGTTTGATAGCTAAGCAAGGCATAGGGCGTAGCGTGAGCTCGCACAAAGGCATAGCCCGCAAATTTGGCAATCTGATCAAAAAGGGCCGCCGCCTTTTCTGCTGGCCCACCTTCTTTGCTGAGCACCCCATCGATAAAGTTTTTGCGTTGGGCTTCCATCTCTTTTTTGATTTTTTTACCCATCGCGCGCCTGAGAAGATCAGCCTGACCCAGTGTATAGCCGGCCAAGCGCTGGGCAATCTGTAAAACTTGCTCTTGATAGACCATCACGCCAAACGTCTCTTTCAAGATATCTTGCAAGCACGGATAGGCATAGGTCACCTCTTCCCGTCCATGACGACAGGCGAGATAGTAAGGGATGTCGTCCATGGGGCCTGGGCGGTAAAGGGCGACAAGGGCAATCAGCTCTTCAAAAGCGTGAGGTTGCAGTTGATAGAGCACATCCCGCATACCCGTGCTTTCAAGTTGGAACAGGCCCACCACGTTGACATCACGCAACAAAACAAAAGTTTTGTCATCATCAAGGGGCAGTGTTGAGAGATGAAGGTTGGCCCCCCGTTTGTTGGCGAGATTCACGGTGTCTTGCAGCACGGTGAGCGTTTTGAGCCCCAAAAAGTCAAACTTCACCAGACCCATTTTTTCTACAAAATGCATGCTGAAGCCTGTGGCCGGCAAAGATGACTTAGGGTCTTTATAAAGGGGCAGCATCTTGACAAGGGGCTGTCCCCCAATCACCACACCGGCCGCATGGGTGGACGCGTGACGATAGAGGCCCTCCAAACGCTTGGCATAGTCAAAAAGCTGGCCCACAGCGCCGTCCTTGGCGCACATGTCCCTCAATTCAGCATCCTGCGCCAAAACCTCCTTCAGCGTCACCGGATTCGCGGGATTAAAGGGAATGCGTTTGGCCAACTTGTCCACCTGGCCATACGGCATGCTGAGCACGCGCCCCACATCACGCAACACGGCGCGAGCTTGCAACTTTCCGAATGTCACAATATGGGCCACGCTGTCGCTGCCATATTTTTTTTGCACATACGCAATCACGTCATCCCGCCGCTCGGGGCAAAAATCAATATCAAAGTCAGGCATAGACACGCGTTCGGGGTTGAGGAAGCGTTCAAAAATCAAGTTAAAACGAATGGGGTCCACATCGGTGATAGACAAACACCACGCCACCAAAGACCCTGCCCCCGAGCCACGGCCTGGCCCCACGGGGATCTGCTGCTCCTTCGCCCACTGCACAAAGTCTGAGACAATCAAAAAATAACCATCAAACCCCATCGAAATAATCACGTCCAGCTCTGTGTTCAAACGCTTTTGATAGACGTGAGGCTTGGCAGCGTCAGAAGGAAGGCTCTCCAGGCGTTTTTCAAGGCCTTCTTCGGCCTTGGCTCTTAAAAGATCGGCCTGGCTTTTCCCCTCAGGTAAGGGGTAAGGTGGCAGCATGGGCGTTTGTGTTTCCAACAAAAAAGAACACCGCTTAGCCACATGAACCGTGTTGATCAAGGCCTCTGGAATGTCGGCAAACAGGCTTGCCATCTCAGTCGGAGATTTAAGGCGGTGATGGGGAGTTTCGCGTCGCCGTTCTTTTTCGTTGACATAGGTGGATTCTTTAACGCAAATCAGCGCGTCATGGGCGGCATAATCATCTTCACACGCAAAAAAAGCTTCGTTGGTGGCCACAAGCGGCCAGTTTTCTTTAAAAGCCGCCGCTAACAACATCGCTTCTTCAGGGGCGTGTCCCCGGGTCCGCTCAATCTCGATATAGAATCGATCTTTAAAAAGCTGGCTCAACTTTGTGAGCAACAACCGGGCATCCTCTGGGTTGTTTTCATATAAAAAGGGGATGGGCCCGCGCGCGCCCCCTGAAAACGCCACTAGCCCTTCGGTGCGACCTGCCAGTTGTGAAATATGCACGCCGCCCATCCAGCGATCTTCTTGCCCCACGGTGGTAAGCGTGAGAAGCGCCGATAGATGTTCATAGCCTGCCCTATTTTGAACAAAAAGGGGTAATAAAAAGCAAGGCGATGGCGCAGACGTAAGGGCACCTTCTGCAGGCTTTTTGTCGAAATCCTCAATAAAAAGGGGCAGCAAGGCCCCCAACACAGGTTTGATGCCGGCCTTTTGTGCGGCCAGCGAAAATTCCATCGCGCCGAACATGTTACCGGTATCTGTCATGCCTAAGGCTGACCAGGCTTCATCGCGGGCTTTGTGGACCAGCGCCTCAATCGTGATGGCACCTTCAAGCAACGAATAATGTGTGTGGTTTTTGAGAGGCACATAAGGCACCGCGCCGTCAAAGCCTGCATCCTCACCTAATTGCGTCACACGTGTCCCCCCTCAACAACAACAACGTTAGTCTAGGCCAGAATGCCCAAGGGTTCAACAGAATAACGCCGGTAACGTGCGATTCTCAAAACGGCCTTTTTCCACGCATTCCGTGAGCGGGTTGTGCTGTGCTTTAAGGCGATTCGGGTATGTTTTCTTGAACATACCGCTTGGTGATCTGAAACATATCCTTCAAAAAGCCTGTAAAGGAGTGGTCAGCCGCACGAATCACCTTTAAGTCAATATTGGTCGATTTTTGCGTCTTAAGACGCGTGACCAGGCGCGTCACAGATTCTTTGGGCACCAGGCCATCTTGGCCACCTTGAACCACCAGACCAGGTTTGGGACAGGGCGCGAGAAAGCTGAAATCATAAAGATTGGCGGGCGGTGAAATGGACACAAAGCGCTGAATCTCAGGCCGCCGCATAAGCAGCTGCATGCCCACCCACGCGCCAAAAGAATAACCCCCCACAAAACAGGTGGAAGCATTGGGATTATGGGCACAAAGCCAGTTGAGACAAGCCGACGCATCGTCAAGCTCCCCTTCCCCAGACGTGCCTTCCGAGCGGCCCACACCACGAAAATTAAACCGCAACACAGAAAAACCAAGATCCACAAACACGCGGTACAAGAGATAGGCCACGTTGTGGTTCATATCCCCACCATGCTCAGGATTAGGATGTAACACCAACGCCAGAGGCCCGCCCTTTTTGCCAGCATGATAGCGTCCCTCAATACGTCCCGCAGGACCTCTCAACATCACTTCAGGCATTCAGACCACTCATGCATACTATGAATTTTCTTGACTTTTTTAATCAGGTTTTTAAGATTAACAATCATTATACAGGAAATGCAAGAAAAGGCTAGCTCTAGTGAGCTTTTTGAGGAATCGTAAGTTGATGTTATGAAAATAAGTGCCCGCAGTCGTTATGCCATTATGGCCCTCGCCGATTTAACGTTGAACAGAGCCCAAGGGCCTGTGTCTTTGAGAGACATGGCCCATCGACAAGGCTTGTCCCATGTCTACCTAGAGCAGCTGTTCGCTACGTTAAGGCGGCGCGGCCTGGTGGATAGCATTCGTGGCGCTAAGGGGGGGTATAAACTCTCGCGCTCGCCTAAAGACGTGACCATTGGGTGCATCATGAAGGCTGTGAATGAGCCTGTTCGGGCCATGCGTTGTAACGGTCACGGCGACAAAGGCCAGGGTTGCCAAAAAGATGGCGATATGTGCATTACCCACCATTTATGGGCACGTTTTGAAAAACACATCTGGCGTTATCTCAACAATGTCACCTTAGACGATGTTGTTAACAACACCCCCACATCTGAAGGCCTGACTGAGGGGTTTTCTGCTATGCGCGAGGTATGTTCATGAAGAGAATTTATCTCGACAGCAATGCGTCCATGCCGTTAAGGCCTGAAGCTAAAGAAGCCATAAATCACTATGTCCACTATTTGGGAAATCCTTCGTCAGCCCATCATTTTGGTGTGCAGCTCAATCAATGCTTAACGCAAGCACGCGAAGCGCTGGCCGCACTCTTGAACGTCAAGCCATCAGAGGTGGTGTTCACCAGTGGTGCCACCGAAAGTAATTTTTTGGCTATTTATGGCATGCTGCCCCGTATCTCTGCTCTGTTCACAGGCACCACAGAACATGCATCCCTTCTTGAAAATGTGAAAGAAGCCATCACACGTTCACACAACAAAGATCTCTATCTCTGCGCTGTGGGGCCATTGGGCTATGTGACGGATAAGATCTTTGATGCCACCTACAGAAGCGTGCAGCAAGAGATCACCCGCACCCCCGGTGACGATCATCGCTATCCTTTCCTGGCCTCATTTATGATGGCGAACCATGAAACGGGCATCCTTAGTGATCTCCCCCCCTTAGGCAAGGTCATCAAGTCTTATGGTGGGCTGTTCCATACAGATGCCAGCCAGGCGTTAGGGAAAATCCCTGTTGATTTTTCCCATGTGGATCTGGTGACCTTGTCGTCTCATAAGCTGGGTGGCCCTTGCGGTGTGGGCGCCTTGATTATTAAAGAGCATGTGCCGTTTTCCCCTGTCTTGTGTGGCGGTGGGCAAGAGCACGGCCTTCGATCAGGCACCCCGTCCCTTCCCCTCATTTGGGGGTTTGTGGAGGCTGTGCGGGCCTCTCTCTCTGAGACCAGTGTTTGCCATTTTCGTGCGTGCCAAACGTGGCGCGATGAGGCTGAGCAAAATATTCACGCTCTTGAGCCAAATATGCGTATTTTTGGCCAGCATACACCCAGGCTCCCCCAGACCTTGTGCCTGTCTATGCCCCACATCTCTAAGGATATTCAGCTGGCTGCTTTTGACCTTGAGGGCATGGCAGTAAGTGGCGGCAGTGCCTGTCATTCCGGCGTTTCTGAGCCATCTGTGGTGCTGAGTGCCATGGGCGTTGGGGAAGAAGAGGCCAACACAGCCATTCGCATGTCTATGGGGTGGCACACCCAAGAAGATGACGTCAAACATTTTGTATGGCTATGGAAGAAAATTTATCAACAGCTTAACAAAAAAGGAAAGCCCCGCCATGTCCATGCCGCTTAATCATGCTTCTCAGCAACCCATGTCTGGCAAATCACAGGTTGAATCCGCCATGGCACCTCGTAACGCATCTGATTTAGCAGCGCGTCCGCTTTATTTTGACTATCAAGCCACCACGCCCCTGGATCCGCGGGTATTAAAAGCCATGATGCCTTATTTGACATCTGAGTTTGGCAACCCCCACTCTCGCACGCATCGCTATGGATGGGATGCAGAAAAAGCGGTAGAAGACGCACGCCAACACGTCGCGCATATCTTGTGCGCTGACCCTAAGGACATTGTGCTCACCTCGGGTGCAACCGAATCTAACAATTTGGCCATCAAGGGCCTGGCTCATTTCTGGAAAGGCAAAAAACGGCACATTATCACCACACAAATCGAGCATAAGTGTCTTTTGGAGAGTTGTCGCGCTCTTGAGCAAGAAGGATTTCGCATCACCTTTT
>CBFICL010000027.1:0-15892 GCA_965661165.1 uncultured Holosporaceae bacterium
CACTGAACACCCCATCCACCAACACACACGCATGCACAGTTTTGCCTCCAATGCGCGCCCCATCATAGACGCGACATCTGGGTTTCGATGCACGTGAGGCCTTTTTCCAGAGAACGCCGGCGCCACACCTTATCTCTCAAGCACAACATTTCCAATGTTTGTTTTGGGTCCCATATCTGAAGCGCGGCAAAACGCATCAAAAGCTTCGCCAGGTCATAGGCATAGCCACGCACACACTCTTCCTCTGCGGCCAGAGATTCATCACGTTGGCTCAAGGCGGTGAGGCTGGTGTGAGTGAGCCCCTTTTTCTCTGCCGCACGAACCAATGACCTGCTTTTTTCAATTTCTTTATCAAAACCATCCACACGTTTTTGAAGTTTTTTTTTGGCAGCCTTAGCCTCTGCATGGGTGTCCTTGAGGCTTTCTATTTCTTTCATGAGACTTTCTTTTTTGATCTCAAGAATATAGATATCCATGTAATAATCGTGAGGATCTTTCTGTTTTCGAACGCTTGCGTTTTGCATGCGCGCCTGAATCTCGCGGCGCTGTTTGCTCAGCTGGGTCTTCTGGTCATCCTGCAACTTAAGTGTTTTTTCCACATCTTGATACGTGGCAATGTCTTGCCAGGGCTTCTGATGAATAAACAAGATGCGTTCTTGGAGGTCTTGTTTTTCATGCACCCATTGAATAGCGTCTTGACGTATATCAAAGGCATAAAATTTCTGATCTTCGGGATCGAGAGGATTAAGATAGCACGTGCCCGGTGCACACCCGACTCTTTTGTTAAAGGCACCTTCAACAAGGGCTAAACGTGAAGCACTGCGGCCTGCCGATCTGAGTGTGCCATCAAATGTTCTTTGTGATATATCTTCGTCGCTACTGAACGACCCATAAAGCGCCAAGGGTGTCGCCAGGCCCACCCCCCAAAACAACGCTCCTTGTAAAACCACGCAAAAAACCTTCTTGATAGACACACAGCTTATGTTTTTCATGATCTTGCCCTCCTGCTTGAAAGTACGGCACCAAACCCGCGCTCACAGTTTGCCCTGCCACATGCACCCCCCCCCTTGCCTGATATGGCGCCATCTTTGATATGACGTTAAAAAAGAATCCATCACCTTTGAAAATGAAGAAAAGATGCACCCTATGCATCATGAAAAGATAACCTTTGTTTCACATGTCTGTCATGCGATCGTTTGTAAACACCATTGAGGGACAGAGGGTCACGCGTGAGCTGACCAGCCACATCCTTCTTTCGATGGCCAAAATCCACTATTTTTTGAAGCGTTGCACACTTTTCTTCGCAAGTGCGTATCTTTGCTTTCTTCTGTTGGTAGAGGTTCAGCAGGTGCTGCTTTTTTTCAACCAAGATGCACTGATTTTTCACCATCTTGAGGTGCTGCTCCCTCAGGTCATTCATGCACTTATGTAAAGTGTGAAAGCGCGTCCACAAATGCTCCACTTCCTCAGCGGCAGACACAACCAACCGTTCTGCTTCATCCATATTGTCATGATCATCAATAACATCCAGAGAAGAGGTGTGCGTTGAAAATAGGTAATGATCATGCAAACTAATCAACCCCTGATACGCAAAACACGCCTTTTGTGTAGAGGCGATATGTTGCTCAAGATAATGTTTTTTCACGCCAAATGTTTGCGCACTGCGGGACAATGCCTTCATATCAAACGCCAGCGACGCACACGAAGATTGAAGGGATGCCAGCTCGCTTTTAGCCTCTGTGAGCTTGCTTTCCACGATGTCTTGCTCCTGCTCTGTTAAGGATTCACGATTGACACAAGGGTCACTACGGCGCGCTTTGGCAAAAGGTGACTTATCCACCCATCCTTGCCACCAATCAAGGGCTTTTCGCTCACGAAAAGAAGGCGGCCACGACACACGCCTCGGGCGCCGAGCTTTCTTGCGAAACCACAAAAGAAGGGATGTTTTTTCTTGCGCCCCCTTGGCCGTGAGGGGAGTTTGGCACACAAGACTATCCCCAGGTTCCTCTAAGAGACGAGAGGACGGCAGGCACGTCCCATCATCCCCAACGCCCTCACACGCATCTTTCTGTGACCACACCTGCTTGCTCAGCACACACACAACGACACAGCCAACCAACGCAACCCCAGGTGCCCAGGCTGTGCTCATAAAATCATACGCTCTTCAGCCTACATGCGCCACAACAGGGCCACAAGGCCGCGGTGGACCACCGGGCTTCGGGCTTCTTGTATCACGCGTCCATAAGGCCCCAGCCCATAAAATTGCTCATTGACCGTGGTGTGAAGGGCACAGACATAATCAAGGCGAATATGCATGGGGCCTAAGGGGTGCTCAATAAAGGCCCCGCCCGCAATACCGGGCGCGAAGGTGGAAACAGTTTTCTTCTGAAGCACCTCATCGGTCACCTCTTGATAGGTATGGATAAACTCTGACCCCATCATGCCAAACTTGAGCGCTGCCGTCCACGACCCCCATTCGCGCCCCAAAACGCCCATAAACGTGATGTTAAACTTGCGCTTAAACCGGCTATCAAAGATGTCGACGCCATCCGGGTTAAGGCCGCTGTCAGCCCAAAATGATGTTTCTTGGAACGCATAGCCAATGCTGCCCTCAAAGCCCCACACATAGGGGCCCAACATCGAACACTCCGCCCGCGTACGCCAACCGGCCAACAGGTCAACACTTTCACCCGGAGCGCTGGCAAACACATCACTGGCAAACACATCTTTAGCAAAATCAGGATACTCCCATTCTAACGTTCGATGAATGTCTGTGACGCCCATACCGGCCCCCAGCCCCACATAAAAACCTGATTCTTTCGCGCCTGCCGTGGAGGCTAGCGCCATCAAAAGGAAGGAACTGCCCAAAATGTGTGTTTTTTTCATTTTTTTAACCATTAAATGCATGATTAAGACGTATCTTCCCATGCATATCTAAATTTTTTGTTAAAATAATATAAAATAAGAGAGGTAGCAAGAAATAATTTATATTTTTTAGATTTTTTATTATCCTAAGGACGAATACGTTACCCCCTGAAGGGCCTGCCATGATTCAAGGCAGGCGGCCAAAAGGCACGGGGGCAAAAGCCACGCATCGCAAAAAGGGCCTCAGCTTGCCTTGCGCCAACATATGAAGCCAGAAAGAGAGCTTGCTTCAGCCGGGATGGGTTATGAGCCAGCGCCGTCCATGGGAGTGGCAAAACACCAGATATAACCGTCTGGGTCTTCTAAGCGGCACATGCGATCACCCCAAAACATCGCCTCAGGCGCCCCGCGCACCTTAGCCCCATGCGCCTTGGCATGGGCAAAGAACGCATCCACATCCTGGCAGTAAAGATAAAGCGACAACGGTGATTCCACGCCACTGACGCGCGGCGGCTTAGCGGTGGGGCCAAAGCCATCTTGTTGGCCACACATCATCACCTGCCCGTGATAGGAAAACTCGCCATGCTTTATGTGACCCGTGTCATCTAACGGCATCTCCCCTTGTGTGCACCCAAAGGCCCGCACGTAAAAATCAACCGCCTTCACCACATCCGCCACCATCAAATAAGGCATCATCAGTGAATAGTGCGGTGGTATCTTGATAGGTGTGTCTGTCATATCCTCTCCCCTACATTGCTTGTGGCCCACGTCTTTATCAGATCAAACTCACACCAAGCCACCCCACAAAAAAATCACAAAGTTACAGCCTTCCTGGACCCTTTCCTGGACCGCTTTCTCAAGCGCCTTCCAAGGCATTCCCTCGGTCGCCCGTGTATCAGATGCCTCCCCTTCTACCACACACCGCTTTCCCAAGCAATCACAAAGGGCTTCTCTTTTTGCTGTTTTTATTTAAAAAACAGCATGTTAGCAATGATGGCAGCACATCCCCAAACCACCCTCAAAGACAACACCGCCATGATGGAGAAGATAAATACGCGCCACTGGCAATAAGCAGAACCACTTTGTCAAAAGTTGACGTGGGATAACCTATATGAGGAAGCCCAACGACACAAAAAGCAGCAAGCCAAAGAGAAAACACCACAGGAAGAAGACGAGGAAGACCCCTTGCAGCTGATGGTCACCATGGAAAACGTGGCCTTCATTCCTCACCTCACCCTGCCCCATGTGACCAGGCTGTTTATGGGAGGCTTCGTGGCACCCGGGGTCAGATGGCATGATATGCATTTGCCCGATCTTCAAGAATATCATATCCAGAAAGCAGGCCTCATCTGGTGTCTTCCCTATGATGCTGCGTTGGGAGACAGTACTGAAGAAACAACGATCCTCACCCGACCCTCCACATTCACACATAAAGAAAAGGCTTCCATGATGGCGCTAACGGTGGTCGGAGGTAAACATGGCGCCATAACCAACGATCGATTCTTCATGGGGTTTGTGGATGGTCATACACAGGAGGCACTGCTGTACCATTTTACCCCACACCCTTCCCCCTTGCACCTAACACTCCTGAGTCAGCCTGTCGCTTCTTCTGCAGAAGAACCAAGGGAAGCCTCACCGCTTACCCTGGTCGATCTGCCACCTGAATTGATCCAAGAGTTTATCATGAAACCCTATCTCACCTTTGTGGATTTAGCGGCCTGTAAACACACATGCCTGTATTTGCGTGAGTGTGTGAACGCGTTTGCAGACGCGTTTGCAGACACCTTCTCGCTTTCCTCTCCTTGGCTCTATGACACTGATGCCTATGCTCAGCTTGTCACACAAAGGCCAGAAGATTTTACGAATTTGGCATCCACTGACACATTACTCTCACACTATCCCAGCCTACCCATCACGTGCGCTTATGTGGGGGATGGTGGTATAAGCTCCTTGGAACAAAAATGTGGATTGACATTCGACATGAGAAAACGAATATCGTCTATGGCGAAAGGCATAGCCTCTATGACAAAACGAGGGAGCTACGCACCCTGACGCTTTATCTTCGTCATGCACACACGGCCCAGCCTTTTGCCAAGGTTGAGGGATTGCTGATAAGCACATATCACCGACAATACCGTTACTGTTATGTTCCCTCGCCAAGAGCCTATTTTGCAGGCATCATCGGTGCGTGTGAGCATGCCTTGCGCACATACCTGGACAGGGCATTCAATGATCTGCTTTCCAACAAAGACGAGGCCTCTGCAGAGATAGCACAAGAAGGGGCAAATGAAGATTCACAGGAAGAAACAAAAGAGGGAACAACAGGTGAGCCGCATAACACAGCTGCCGATCATGCTTCTGCCCAAGAAAGCATGGCGCCGGCGGGTTAAATATGTAGGCATGAGACATCAACGCGTGCCACCGCCTCAATGGCAGGGGTAAGGACCTGGGTTGGGTGCGAGGGCGTTAGACGTTGAAGCGAAAGTGAACCACGTCGCCGTCTTGCATGTCATAGTCTCGCCCTTGAAGGCGCAGCTTGCCTTCTGTGCGGGCCTGCGCCTCGCCGCCCGCGTGCACAAAATCATCATAAGCGCACACGTCAGCGGCAATAAAACCGCGCTCAAAATCTGTGTGAATCAGGCCCGCCGCTTCCGGGGCCGTGGCGCCCGTGGGGAAAGACCAGGCCCGTGTTTCTTGAGGGCCGGTGGTGAAAAAGGTGTGCAGATTCAGCAAACCATGGGCTTGACGCACCAAGCGATGAAGGCTTGACTCTTTCAGGCCAAGGTCAGCCAAAAACACCTCACGATCGGCTTCTGGCATCACGCTTAATTCAGCCTCAATGGCCGCCGACACACGCAAAGAAGGGGCGGGGCCCAGCTTTTCTTCCATCACCTTGGTCCAATCATTGCCTGAGAGGATGTCTGTCTCGGGCACATTCAACACGCACAGCACAGGTTTAAACGTGAGCATCCCCAAAGCGGCCACAAGGGGGCGCTCGTCTGCCTCAAAGGCCGCGCGGCGCAAGGGCACGCCTTCTTCAAGATAGGCCCTGGCTTTGTCCATCACCTGGTGAGTGGCGGCCCATTCGTCTGGGGTTTGCTTGGCTTTTTTGGCCAGCCCTGGCAAACGGCGGGTGACGCTTTCCAAATCTGCCAACAACAGCTCGGTGTCAATGACGTCATAATCAGATGAGGGATCCACCCGGCCGCTGACGTGCACGATATCTTCGTGATCAAAACAACGCACCACATGGAGCAATGCGTCCACCTCGCGCACGTGGCCTAAAAACTGGTTGCCCAGGCCCTCCCCTGCGCTGGCGCCCTTCACCAGGCCGGCAATATCCATGATCTCTACATAGGTGGGAATCACACTTTTTGACTGGGACAAACGCGCCAGGGTGTGCAGACGCGCATCATGCACAGGCACGCGGGTTTTCTGTGGATCAATGGTGCAAAAGGGATAGTTGGCCACCTCGGCCGCTGCCTGGCCTGATAGCGCATTAAAAAAGGTAGACTTCCCCACATTGGGCAGCCCCAAAATACCGCAGGATAAACTCATACCAAGCCACCCTTCCCACACACGTCAGCCATCTGGATTCCTTTTCTTGGAAGCGCTCTTAACCCCAAAACGCCCAAGCTATGCTTATGTCTTTGAGGATGACGAAGCAGAATCTGAGGACACAGGGTCTGAAAGTGCAGAATCTGGAGAACCCGCTTTTGAGGAGGTAGCATCCACCTTTTCTGCCCCCCCTGCCCCGCCAGGAGAAGCGTCGCTGAGAGAAGAGCCCTCCGCATCATCCCACAAGAGATCATCCGCCTCTGCGTTATCGGGCAACGTGTCACCGTCCAGCGCATCCTCCACAGACGCACCCGCGACCGGCGCCGCTTGCTCGCCCTCAACAGAGGATGAGGCAGAAGCCTTGGGGTTGCGCGCCTCTTCTTCCAAAAGATCAGCTTCACCCACGGTTTTTGCCACCACAAGACGAATCGCCACCGACACATCGGGGTAAAGCTGGATCGTACACGTGTGGATCCCCACCTTTTTCACAGGGTCCACCAAAGCCACCATGGTGGCTTTGATGCCGTGAATGCCTTTTTCAGACAAAGCATTTACAATGTCTTTTACGCTGATAGAGCCATACAGTTGACCGACTTCCCCAGCGGAACGAATAAACACCAAAAACATGTCTGCCAGGCTTTTTTGCCTTTCCAAGGCTTCATCGTAGAGCGCCTGGTTTTGGGCCTCTAAACGTTTGCGTTCGCGCTCAAAATACGCCATGTTGTCTTTGGTGGCGCGCAAGGCCATCTTTTCCCGCAACAGAAACGTGGAATACCCCCGCTTCACCG
Organism: uncultured Holosporaceae bacterium; assembly: GCA_965661165.1. Lineage (GTDB taxonomy): Bacteria > Pseudomonadota > Alphaproteobacteria > Holosporales > Hepatobacteraceae > Hepatobacter. The sequence goes on from CBFICL010000027.1 coordinate 7,212, forward strand.
AGCACACCGCGCCCATCACACCCAGGTTTTTGATATTTCTCAACAATACGACATCAATTCTCATTTTTCTCTACCCATCTAGACGTTTTCTCAATCCAATCACAGGCTCCACAAGCCCCAAAATCGCCGCAAACAGCAAGGGCAGCACAAACACAATGGACAAGCCCAGCACAACGTGAAAAATCACCGGCGTCCTCCAATAGGAAAACACAGACCTCAGCGTTAACAAACCGTCTATCACAAACACAGACGACAACACAAGGAACATGTTCATCCACATCATTTTTTCCACCCAAAAGGTGCCCAAAAAAAGCGTGCTCAAGAAGAGAACATAAAAAACCGGCGGCACCTGCCAGTCTTGGAAAGACAGTGCAACCCACGGCTGCTTGACATAGCGCTTGACCCAGTGGGCGGCAAAAAACAAATTGAGCCACAGTGTGAAGAACCAAAACAAAGCCACCACAGCCGGGAAATACGGCCAAAGACGCACAATGCCCAAACGCTGTTTTTCAGACAAAGAGCGCGACACAAGCGGCATAATATCATCCAAACTCACCTGAATGTAGGAAAACAAAAAAGCCAACACGCAGGCAAAGGCCACCCACAGATACACAACTTTCACCTCAAAAGGATAATTTTCTATGAGGCGCGTCCGTGACGCTGATCGACGTCCCCGCGGCTTTGTACGCACAAGCAATGCCAGCAGGGCCGGCAGGAAACACAAGATCAGGAAACATAAGGTATGATAGGCCGAGCCAAAAAAGAGCAAAAATAAAGCGCCTACGGCAGAGGCCACAAAAAAGTCTTCGTCAGATTTACCGCACACCAAAAACAGCAAAGGCACCGGCGACAGCGTCAAAAAAAACAGCCCCAGCGGTGAATAAAGACCGACACTTAAAAAGATAGCCCCCAACAGGCCCGCAGCCATACTTTGACGATGCGTATGAACAAAACTGATAAAACTGTTGGGAGTCTTTTTCGGGTTCACAACACACCTCCGTCTATCTGTATGCTCACGTTGGATGCACGCACGCCATCAATCGATAACATAAGGCAAAAGAGCCAAAAAACGTGCCCTCTTAATCGCCAACGCCAGTTCACGCTGCCGCTTGGCAGTGACAAACGTTAAACGCCTGGGCATAATCTTGCCTCGCTCTGTTAAAAAACGTCTTAACAGCTTCGTATCCTTAAAATCGATGGGATCTTGGCTCCCCTCAAAAGGACATACACGCGAACGCTTAAAAAACCCACGCACTTTTTGTGCAGGCCTTTTTTCTTGTGACTGTGACTCCATAGACACCGACATCTCCTTTAGATTGTTTCTTTATGTGTGGGCGCCGCAACGTCCGACACGTCCTTGGCCTTATCGTCTAAAGAGGCTGAGGCATCGCCAGAGGTGGCACCGGAAGATGTCCCACTTGAAGACGTCGCACCAGCAGACGCTGAAGGCGAGCCCCCCGAAGAGGCACGGGATGTAGATGCCGCAGGACGAGAAGAAGAATCTTGGCGAAACTGCGCCTTTCCAAACTGCTCACGATTCGCATGGGATTTGGCGAGCACAGAAGGCTTTTGCCCGAACTCTTCCACACGTATGTTGAGAAAGCGGATAACATCTTCAGAAACGCGGAGCTTTCTTTCCAACTCCTCCAAAGACCCTGGCTTGGTTTCCACATCAAAGATGATAAAATGAGCGCGGTTGTTTCGTTTGACGGGATACGCAAGCCCCAAAAGCCCACAATATTCCACAGACACAACCTGTCCCCCTTTGCCTTCAATGGCGGTCTTAAAGCTTTCTTGAAGCTCGGACACATGGGACGTAAGCACATCTTGACGGATCAAAATGACAAACTCATAGCGCGCTAACTGAGACACAACAATAAATCCTCCTGGTTTCATAAGCCAAAAAATCATTTTCTGGCAAGGACACCCCTTAAACTATCAATTTTTTCCAAAGGCGTAAAGACCCATATTGACTTAGCGCACCCCTGCACGTAATCTTGGCTTCGTTGGGTTTTTGCGTGTGAGGCTTGTTTCTCGCTGATGTCTATTCTTCCCGTCCTTCAAGAGCCAGATGCACGGTTAAGGCAAATCTCACAATCTGTGAGCACCGTTGACGACCGTGTACGCACCCAGATTCGCGATATGCAAGACACCCTTCAAGATCAACAAGGCTTGGCACTTGCGGCACCTCAGGTGGGCATCTTAAAACGCATGGTCGTCTATGATCAACAGTTGCTTTTTCCTGACAAAGACATAGATCCTGCTGAACGCTTTTTATGCATGATCAACCCCATCATTGAGAGAAAGTCTGAGGACACCTATGATCTTGAGGAAGGTTGCCTGTCTGTACCTGAATTGCGGATCAACGTCGCCCGCGCCCAAACCATTCAGGTCACCTTTTTAACCCCTGACGGCCATGAAAAAACCATCCAGGCCACAGATCTGTTCGCTGTGTGTATTCAGCACGAAATTGACCACTTAGACGGTGTATTGATGATTGACTATCTCTCCCCCCTCAAAAAAAACATAACGCAGCGTAAACTGTTAAAAATCAAACGACGCCAACAAGAAGACAGTTAGCAACGGAGCCCCCCTTGTGATGCACCAAGATCCCCCCCAAACAACCGTGGTCTTTATGGGGACCCCGGATTTTGCTGTACCGGCTCTTGAAGCCCTTCTTGAGGGTCCTTACCATGTGCGCGGGGTTTTTACCCAAAAGCCCAAACCCAAAGGACGGGGCCTGTCAACCCAAGCCTCTCCGGTGCACCAATTGGCCAAGGCGCGCCACCTCCCGGTATGGACGCCCCAACGCTTTGATGAAGAGGCCTTAGATGTGCTGACAGGCCTGGCGCCTGACCTGATCCTTGTGGCTGCGTACGGTTTTCTCTTACCAAAAGATGTGCTGGAGCTTCCTCCCCTTGGGTGTGTCAATGTTCATGCCTCTCTTCTGCCACGCTGGCGGGGCGCCGCACCCGTGCATCATGCACTGTTGGCAGGCGATACAGAGACGGGCATTACCTTGATGTATATGGACCAAGGCATGGACACCGGCGACATGATTGCCACCCAAACCGTGCCCATTGTACCTCACACCACAGCGGCCGGCCTCACACATAGCTTGGCCCTCGCCGGCAAAGACCTGCTCACCCATGTCTTGCCCACGATCATCCGAAAAGAAAATGTACGCAAACCTCAACCCACGCACGGCATCACCTATGCCCCCAAAATCACGCCTCAAGATCACCTGATCAATTGGCACCAGCCGGCTACGTTCATCGAGCGCCAAATATGCACCTTCTCCCCCAAAGCTTTTTTCACCACAAAAGATGGCAAACGTTTTCGCGTATTAACGGCCACAGCCCACCCCCGCACCCACGCTGAAAAGCCCGGCACTATTATGCAAGATCCCTTGTGTGTGGCCTGTGGTGAGGGGGGGCTCACACTAGACGTGCTGCAGCCCGAAGGAAAAAAGAAAGCTGATGGCGCCAGCATCGCCCGGGGCTATGCCCACTGTTTTTCTCAAGGCACTGTTTTACCCACAGATGACCTGTCTAAGACGTCCATGAGCGGCTAGAAGGAAACATTTCACGACACCCTTTTTCTTTAAACACAAGAAAACAAACCAACGCCGCCACCCCGAATGCCAAGAAAATAATCTCAATCACAAGCGCGGGCGCAAAAAGATCACTTGAGAAAAAGCTGCCCATGGTGCTGCCAAACATTTGCCCTATACCCAAAAAAGAGGACAGATTTCCTGAGTATTGAGGTTTGTGGCGTTTCATAATCAGCGTCACACAAATAGCATTAAAAATGGATGTGGTGGCCCCAAAAATCATCATGAAGCCAATGTAAAACATATAGGAAGGATAAAACATCAGCAAAAGCCAGTTACAGGCCAACGCAGTCAAATTCAACCCGCAACAGTAAAAACACATTTTAATAGGATGAAAGTTCCATCCCCAAATGGTTTGAAAAAGACCACCAAAAAAAGTGCCCATGGGAAAAGCAAACATGGCACAAGAAAGAACCAGACCTTTAAGAGAGAAGAAGTAATGAAAAATCCACGGTGATGAGGGAATAAAGATGAAGAAACAAAAATAAGACAATGAGCTTGCCAACAAAAGCAGCATGGTAAAATGGTCTTTAAAAAACAAGCCGTAGCTTGACAAAACCTCACCAAACGTGGCTCTGACCGTACAAAATGATTTTTTTGTCAAAAAAACAAACACAAAAACGAACAACGCCCCTGAATAAAAGGCAAGAAAGAGGAAGGGCGCATCCCACCCAAAGCGACTTACCAACAGATCGCCCACAAAAGGAGAAATCCCCGCACAAAAGGGAATCACCGTTAAAATAAGAGCAATCATGCGGTTGAGCTGGGCCCCTGTATATATGTCGCGACACGCAGCGCGCACCACAATCAGTCCCGCACCAGATGAAAATCCCTGAAAAAAGCGGCCGATCAACACTGTTTCAATATAAGAGGCCCAGTAACACAAAAGAGAGGAAATGAAAGCAAGACCAACGCTGATAAGTAGGGTGTTTTTTCGTCCTAAGCGATCAGAAATAGGGCCCCAAAAAAACTGGCAAAGAACCGACCCCATCATGGCGGATGTCACTGTCCATCCGACAACATGAGGCGTGCTTTGAAAGTGAACCACCATGGCTGGCAAAGAAGGAACAGATGCCATCGTGACCACGACACCCAAGGAGGACATAAGCCCTAAAAAAAGATGAAAAATCAATGACGAAGCCTCCAGCCTCATGATGCACATCGCCCGATGATAAAATAAAAAGACATTCTCACAGCAAGAACCACCCCCTGAAGATCTTTTTAGAGAAGAGTAATGTATTCACCACCTCTTCGTCTACATCAAACATGCCTTTTTATGCATCTAAATCTTGGGCATAGCTCAAAACATCGCGTGCAACAACAGCTGCGACGGATCCACCTCCCCCATGCTCAACCACACAACACACAGCATATTTCGGTATCTGCTGATTTTGCCCCTGTGACCTAGGCTCTGACACGGGACCGTACCCCACATAAAGACCATGGTCTCGCTCTTCCCAGCGGCGCTCACTGGTTTTTTTCACCCCTTGTGCGCGCTCGGATAGGCTGATGCGACAAACCTGACTTGTCCCTGTTTTGCCAGCCATACGCTTGCGTGGGTCTGTAATACGCCATCTAAAGGCTGTGCCTCTTGGGCTATTGACAACATCAAAAAGAGATTTTTGCACAAACTTGAGATGATCTGGCGACACATTCATAGGCTCAAAATGAGGCGGATTTTCTGACTTAAGATAAGAGGGTACCACCTTCACCCCACTGGCTGTGCGTGCGGCCATCAGAGCCATCTCAAGAGGGGTAGACAACATATACCCTTGACCAATAGACATGAGGATTGTATCGCTGACCAGCCACGATCGGCCCTTAACGGCCCTTTTCCAGCCAGGCGTGGGCACAAGCCCTGTGCGCGTATTGCTCAGAAAATGCTCCGGCAGCGGCATGCCCAGCCCAAACTCTTTTAACACATTTTGCATATGCGCAGAACCCAATTTAAGAGCCAACTCATACATAAAGACATCACAAGAACGCACCACCGCATCATGAGGCGAAACAAGCCCATGCCCGCCCCACTTGTGTGTCCAGCAGTGATACTTATGCCCTCCAAACATCATAACACCCACACAGGGTATATAGGTGTTTTTTTTCACCACATTCTGTTGCAACGCCGCCAAGATAAACAACCCCTTGATGGTGGAGCCTGGCGCATAAAGACCATTTAATGCCTTGTTCACAAGCGGTTTGTAGGGATTGTTATTAAGCGAACCCCACAGACGCCTTGTGAGCCCTGAGGCAAACACATGGGGATCAAAGCTGGGATGAGACGCCATGGCCAGTATGTCTCCCGTGGCAATATCCAACACCACAATAGATGCGCTTTCATAGTGGGCAATACGTTCAGCCGCATACTGTTGAAGAGGCGCTGACAGTGAGAGGCGCACCTTTTTCCCGGGCTCGGCCTCGTGCCGCTGGGTCACACGCACCACATGACGCTTGGCGTTTAATTCAAGAATCTCTGCGCCTTCGCGCCCATGCAGCACAGACTCTAGCGCAAGTTCTACCCCTTGCTTGCCAATTTGTATGCCAAAAGCCCGCGGGAGAGCGTAAAGGACCTCTTCTGATTTATTCGGTACCCCCACATACCCCAGGATATGGGCAGCTTTCTCAGCCAAAGGATATGCACGCACATAATCAGGCACCACGGACAAACCTTCATATTGGTCCATATTTAGCTCAAGGCGCGCCACCTCCTCCCACGAAAGATTAGATTTGATGGTCAGAGGGCTGAGATGTTGTGCAGGTTTTTTCTGCACCAAACGATACAGCGCGTTTATATCCACACCGGAAAGATCAATCAAAGAACCCAGGGGCCGTATGAGTTTTGCCAGTTGAGCCTGGTTTTGGACCACCCCCACCAGACGAAACCCCAGCTTATTATTGGCCAACACCAACCCGTTGCGATCCAAGATTTCACCCCGCTGAGCCGGCAATGGACGCACCACAATACGATTATTCTGAGAAAGGGTTTCATATTGACCGCGCTGGATCACTTGAAGACGGTAGAGCGGGTAAATCAACAGCACAACCAAGCCTACCTGGAGGCTACCCAGAAGGAATATGCGCCTGGTGATACGATAGAAATGATCACTCATCGAGAAAAAGACTCAATACAGGCAGATTTAACCACAAAAACCACGAGAGGATAGCTGACCACCAAAAAAAACCAAGACCAAAATACAGGCATCAATGATCCCGCCCACCCCATCAGATAGAAAGCGAAGAACATCACGACCGTATAGAGGCATAGCGTCATGGCAAACAAGAACCACTGCATAGAAAAAGAGCTTTTTGCTAAGAGCGGTGCCTGACTTTTAGCGATCAACAAAAAGAGAACGCACTCCAGAAAAGTGGCCCCAAAAAAACGAACGAACAAAATATCGAAAAAAAGCCCTAAAATAAAAAGGAATATCAAAGAAATGTGTGCCTGGCGGCGCGCTGACCAATAAAAAAGCAAACTGTGATAGAGCGAGGGAAAAGGCGCGAAGGTGATCAGCCCCCCCAAAGGCCCTACAAAACACAGAAGAAACAGGGTGTAAAACACCGTATGATGCCACCAAAACAACCATCGGCGCGATGGCACCTGTAGATGCATATCCTGTACACCCTCAATGCTTAAAAGCATCGCCTGAAAATCCTGTCATGACATGAACATATTCGAGTTTTGACCACGATACAAACGGCGCCAAACGCATCACACGTCCCTTGCTTTGGGTGCACCCCACCAAAAGACCCGGCGGAAAGCCCCCCCCATAACTGGAGGTCACAAACGTTTCCCCCGGCACCCGCTTTTCTTGATCGCTGGCATAAAACAAGCGTGGACGACGTGATCCATCGCCCAATAAAATGGCGTGCTCTTGATTTTTGATATTCACCACAGGCACGCGGGATTTAACATGGGTCACCGGAATCACCCGTGCCGTGTTCTCAGACACAGCATCAATCCGCCCCACAAGACCATAGGAAACCACCACGGGCTGACCCTTACGGATGCCTTGCTTGGTGCCGCCTTGTATTAAAAAGCTTTCTCCCACATGAGGGCGCGTCAAGAGAGGGACGGTAACTGTGGCGTGTGAAAGAGTTTGGGTGAAGGCCAATTGTTTCTTAAGAAACGCATTTTCCTCTGATAGGGCATAAAAGTGGGCAATCTGCGTGCGGAGGGTGAGGTTTTCTTGCCTTAACCGCTCAATGACAGCTTTTTCGGGATAGAGATAGTCTGTCTTTAACGAAAGCTTTGTGCGCTCTACAAAGACCAGCAATGTGCCCAGAGATTCAAGACACCACGTCTCAAGGTTGTGAAACAAGGGGGATGTGTTGATCGAAATAAGCGTGAGCAACACAAAGCACAGGGTGATCAAACGTTTGTTCTGACGAAAAGCCCGTCCTAAAAAACGCCTGGATGCCACCATGAATCCTCTTTCCCGTCATCAACCCTAAGCTGCAACCAGCACATTTTTGAGGGTGGTCATATGCTCAAGCGCTTTGCCTGTGCCCAGCGCCACACATGACAATGGATCTTCAGCAATGGTGACAGGCAAGCCTGTTGAGCGCTTAAACACAACGTCTAACTTATCCAAAAGGGCACCACCGCCCGTCAGCACAATGCCGCGCTCTACAATATCAGCGGCCAACTCTGGGGGGGTGTTTTCAAGGGCCGTCTTCACGCCGTCTACAATCATGGCAATAGGGTCTGAAATGCTTTCGGCAATCTGGCGCTCGCTAATCGACAGCTCTTTCGGCACACCGCTCATCAGGTCACGCCCCTTGATGTTCATCGAACGTCCCGCGCCTGTCTCTGTCATAATGGCCGACCCTACTTCTTTTTTCACGCGCTCAGCACTGGCTTCCCCAATAAGCAGGTTGTGGTTTCTTTTCACAAAACTGATGATGGCCTCATCTATTTTATCCCCTCCGGCGCGCACTGACTGAGCATAAACGATGCCGCCCAAAGAAATGACGGCCACCTCTGTGGTGCCGCCACCCACATCCACCACCATGGATCCTGTGGGCTCAGTCACCGGCAACCCGGCGCCAATAGCCGCCGCCATAGGCTCTT
>CBFICL010000028.1:0-12584 GCA_965661165.1 uncultured Holosporaceae bacterium
GCCGCGGGACAGCACGTGCCATGATTGATAAAGGGAGGGCAAAACAGATTGCATAAGCGATTAGGTCTTTTTCAGCACCTCAGACAACATCTGGAGATTGGCATGATAAAAACGCACCATCTGTCCATGCCAGTTTGAGGATTGGTTGGCTTTTTCAAGCTCATGCCCATAGGCCACGGTGTTGCCTGTGAGCGAAGGAATACCCGTTTTATCTTCCACAATGTTCAGGTTGGGTGAGACGTGATGTCCGTGAATATGTCCTTTTTGTGTGCACACAAGATCCAGATCCTTCATGGCCTCATCAAATTGAAGCGGCAGGGTCATGCGTGCCTTATAACGCGCCGTGTGCAGGTTGGCCATATTTTCTGACGTCACGCGCAAAGAGCCGGTTTCGTGGTCCATGCGGGTATTGATCATAGAAAAAACATTCATGATAGGCGGTGTTGTCAGAAGGTGTTTGTGTTTTTCTGTACGCTAGATTGTTTTTCTTAAGAAGATGTAAAGTATTTTCCTGAAATTTATGGATAAATCTTTTTGTGAGGATACGTGATATGGCTTCAGATGATTTATTGAAGACAATATTTGAACATCAACTTTTATTGTCACAAGAAATGAAAAACCGCCTCAAAGCGCATATGACAGAAACGCTCAAAATCCTTTTTGAAAAAAATGAAGCCTATCTTGCCGAGCTTTTGGGACAAGAGGTGGTGACATCTGAAAACTTAGGTAAGTTGCAAAGACTTTGGGAGGACCTGACAGAAGCCATTGGTAAGATTACCAAGGATAACACAGGGGCGATTAATGTGGTGAACTCTCAACACAGCGTTGCCAAGCTTTATCAGTGAATATTGACGTTGCTATGCTGGATATACAGGAGTATTTTTCAGATCACGAATTGCTCAAAATAGCTTTTGGGCTTTTGGCCGTGTTTTTCTTGGCGTGGTTTGTGCGCTTTTTTGTGCGCGATATGGGGTGGCCCTCATCACGAAAAAACACAGGAAAGATGACCCGCGTATTAGATGTGTGCCCCTTAGATGGAGATCGGAAAATTGTGCTTTTTTCGTGCCCCTTCAGTCAGGGCATGATTCTGATTTCACCCAAGGGTGATCATGTCACGCTCTTTGATGAACAAAAAGATTTTCCGCCCGCCATTAAAAAATGATCACACCCTTCGTCCGCCCGCAAATAAAGATTCGCTCTCTTTTCTTCTTCTTCCTATCTCTGGTGATCACGCAACCCCTTTATGCCGAAAAGCTGACCCTTAATTTAAATGAAGGTTCATTTTCTGCACGGCTGTTGACGCTGATGGCTTTGCTGACGGTGTTGTCGTTGGCGCCGTCGATTTTGGTGATGGTAACCTCATTTACGCGCATTGTGGTGGTGCTCTCTTTGCTGCGTCACGCTTTGGGATTGGGGCAATCCCCTCCCACCAGTGTGCTGATCAGTTTGGGGCTTTTTCTTACGTTTTTCACCATGCACACCACCTTGGATGAATCATATCAACAAGGTATCGCGCCCTATTTAGCCTCTAAAATTTCGGAAGAAAAAGCGCTTGAGCGTGCATCAGAACCCTTTCGCACGTTTATGCTTAAACATGTGGGCAAAAGAGAGCTGGCGGCCTTTATGGATATGGGAAAAATACAAGAAATTAAAGAGCCCCGTGACACACCTTTTCGCATATTGATTCCGGCTTTTATGTTGTCTGAGCTGAAGCGCGCTTTTGAGATTGGGTTTTTGATTTTTATTCCCTTTCTGGTGATTGACTTGGTGGTGGCATCAGTTGTGATGTCGATGGGCATGATGATGTTGCCGCCTATGATGTTGTCTTTGCCTTTCAAGGTGATTTTCTTTGTGTTGGCCGATGGCTGGACATTGCTTGCGGGCAGTTTGGTTCGCAGCTATAGTTGAAACGATGTCACCTGATGATCAGCGCCTATGCTTGTGGATTCTCACGCTCACTGGGATTTTAAAGATTTTGATGATGAGCACGACTTGTTGTGGGCACGTGCTCGTGAGGCGGGCGTGGGAACGGTGCTATCTATCGGTACCAAACCTCAAGGGTGGTCAAAGGTGCTGGCCCTTGCTGACACCTACCCCGATCTTTATGCCACCATCGGTGTGCACCCGTGTGATAGCAAGGGTGTGTCCCAAGAGGGGCTGACACAAACCCTGTGCGCGCAGGCGGCGCATAAAAAAGTGGTGGGCCTGGGTGAGACGGGGCTTGACTTTTTCCACACTCCCTTTGATGCCGCTCATCAAGAAACCCTTTTTGCCTGTCATATGGAGGCGGGGCACACCCTAGACCTTCCCCTTGTGGTGCACAGCCGTGATGCTGAGGAAGCCACAGTCGCCATGCTCAAAGAAGGAGGCAAGACCTGGGGGGTGCGCGCGGTGATCCACTGTTTTTCTGGCAGCTTGACGTTTGCCAAAGCGTGCCTTGATTTGGGATGCTATCTCTCTTTTTCTGGGATCCTCACGTTCAAAAAAGCCGAGGTGTTGCAAGAGGTGGCGCGCTATGCCCCCTTAGATCGTGTGCTGGTGGAGACCGATGCGCCCTATCTTGCGCCTCATCCTTATCGCGGCAAACGGAATGAATCTGCCTTTGTGCGCTATACGGCCGAAAAATTGGCCGAGCTTCGGGGCGTGTCTTTTGACGACGTGGCCCGCGCCACGACGGATAATTTTTTTACTCTCTTTACAAAAGCGTCACCACCATGCACCTGAGGGTTTTGGGATGCGGCTCATCAGCAGGGGTGCCTTCCATTTTGGGAGACTGGCAGGCGTGTGATCCTTCGAACCCTAAAAATCGGCGCACGCGCACCTCATTGGCCATCGCGTCTCAAGAAGAAACGTGGTTGATAGACGCCGGCCCTGACCTGAAGGTGCAGCTGTTGCGGGAAGGGATTCAACAGGTTCATGGCGTGTTTCTCACCCATGCCCATGCCGATCATGTGCTGGGGCTGAATGAAATCAAACCTATGGCTTATGTCCATGGGCAAAACATTCCGCTCTATGGTGATGAGGTCACGCTGGATGTTGTGCGCCAAGCCTTTGGCTATTTGATTGATGATGGTCAGGGGGATACGTGCCCGGCCTTTTATAAGCCCTTTTTTCAACCTCACACGCTTCAGCCTTCTTTTACGTGGCAGGGGCAAACCGTGAAGACGTTCATGCAACATCATGGGGCGATTGAATCGGTGGGCTATCACTTTGGCACATGGGCGTATTCAACCGATGTAAAGCATCTTTCAGAAGAAGCCCTCACGCTTTTGAAAGGCGTGCGCTTGTGGTTTGTGGGGTGTTTAGACACAAAAGCCAGGGTGGGGCATGCTGATTTAGCGCAAGTGCTGTCATGGATTTCTTACATTAAGCCCGAGCTGGCCGTTTTGATTCACATGAGCTCTTTTTTAGATTATGAAGCCCTGAAAAACCAATTGCCAGCAGGTGTGGTGCCTGCCTATGATGGGATGCAAATAGATGTGCGTCGCTTTATGTAAGGGGGCAGCCCCATGAAGCGATGGTGTGTAAGAAGTTGGATTGAGTTATGCAAACGACAGCGGCGTTAAGACAGGCCTTTTTAGATTTTTTCAAAACCCGCGATCATGCGATTGTGCCGTCTGTGCCCTTGGTGCCCCAAGACGATCCGTCGCTTTTGTTTGTCAATGCCGGCATGGTGCCTTTTAAGCGCGTGTTTATGGGGGATGAAACGCGCCCGTTCACCAAAGCCGCCTCAGCGCAAAAATGTGTGCGCGCAGGGGGAAAGCACAATGATCTGGATATGGTGGGTTACACCAAACGGCACCATACCTTTTTTGAAATGTTGGGTAATTTTTCCTTTGGTGATTACTTTAAAGAAGAAGCCATTGTGTATGCCTGGACATTTCTTACCCAAACCTTGGCACTTGACCCAGCGCGCTTGTGGATCACCGTTTACCCCACCGACACAGAAGCACGACGTCTTTGGCGCAAGGTGACGGGGTTTACGGACGACCGTATTTTGTCTATTGAAGGTGACGATAATTTCTGGTCCATGGGCGAGACAGGGCCTTGCGGTCCGTGTACAGAGATTTTTTATGATCATGGCGCCCACCTACCCGGCGGTTTGCCCGGAACGGCGGACGAAGACGGCGGGCGATTTGTTGAGATCTGGAACCTTGTGTTTATGCAGTTTGATCAAAAAAAAGATAGCACGCAATCACCACTGCCTCATCCTGGTGTGGACACAGGCATCGGGCTTGAGCGTCTCGCGGCCGTGATGCAAGGCACAGATGACAACTATGAAACCGACATTTTTCTTACGCTCAAAAAGAAAATCTCTGACGTCTTGTCATGCCCACAGACGCCTCAGAATCATGCCTCATTCAACGTCATTGCCGACCATGTGCGGGCTGGGGCTTTTTTGATGGCTGATGGTGTGGTGCCCAGCATTGAAGGTCGCGGGTATGTGCTGCGGCGGATTCTCAGGCGCGCTATGCGGCATGGAGCAACCTTGGGCGCGCGCACGCCTTTTTTGGCCGATGTGTTTCCAGCCCTTGTCAGCGCCATGGGATCAAGCCATGGCGAGTTAGCGCAAGCTTCTTCCTTCATTACCACAACGCTTACCTCTGAGGAAAAGGGGTTTGCAGAAACGCTGGATCGCGGTGAAGGGGTATTTCAGAAAAAAATAGCCGACCTTGCGCCCGGCGGCACCCTAAAGGGCGAGGATGCTTTTTTGCTTTATGATACCTATGGGTTGCCGGTGGATGTGTTAGAAGATTTGTTGGCGGAAAAACAGCTTACCTTTGACCGTCAGGGGTTTGATGCGGAACTGTCTGCGCAGAAAAAACGTGCCCGTTTGGGGCAACGCTTTGCAGATGCCTCTTCAGAAGGTGTGCATGCAGAGCTTCAAAAAACTTTATCCCCTTCTGCGTTTGTGGGGTATGACGCACCCGCCCATGAAGCTACGTTGCAAGCCATTGTGATGGACGGACAACGCGTGGATGAAGTGGCTGAAGGGCAAGCGGCTCAGCTTGTATTTGGCGCCACCCCTTTTTATGGCGAAGCCGGTGGCCAGCAGGGCGATCATGGCACCCTTGAAGGAGAGGGAGGCACGCGCGCGGAAGTTGTGGACACCCAGGTCGCCCACGGCCTTATCTTGCATCATGCCCGCATGGTGTCAGGAAGACTTCGTGTGGGGCAACCCGTGCACCTAGCCGTTGATAAGGGCCGGCGTCAGGCCTTGGCTGCTCATCACTCAGCCACCCATCTTTTGCATGCCGCGTTGCGACGTGTATTGGGTGAACATGTGATTCAAAAAGGGTCATTGGTGACGCCCACCCGGTTACGTTTTGATTTCAGCCATCAAGGTGCCTTGACGTCTGATCAGTGCACCCGTATCGAGGCCATGGTGAATGCCCACATTCGTGAAGCCAAGGATGTGCACACCCACATCATGACGCCCGAGGCTGCCCGTGAGGGCGGGGCCATGGCTCTTTTTGGTGAGCGTTATGGGGAAGAGGTGCGTGTGGTTTCTGTGGGAAAAGAAGCCCTCCCTTTTTCAAAAGAGCTGTGTGGCGGTACCCATGTGCGTAACACAGGTGAGCTGGGATTTTTCAAAATTGTGTCTCAATCAGGGGTGGCCAAAGGCGTGCGCCGCATTGAAGCTTGCGCCGCTGAAGCTGCCGAAGACTATGTGCGCCACCTTGATCAGGTGCTGGGCCGGGCCAAAACCCTGCTTGGGGCTTCGCTTGAGACCTTGACAGATAAGATTGATACGGTGCTTCAAGAGAAGAAAGCTCTGGGCTTGCGCGCCAAACAAGGGCCACAACCCTTCGCCACAAATATCAAAGAAGCCACCGCCACAACGCTTTCAGGGGTTTTTCTGTGTGTGCGTCAGTGTCCGGGCATGTCTATGGATGATCTGCGCGTTATGGTGGACAAGTTGCGTGATCAAAACCCCGTGTCTGTGTTGGTGATGCTCGCGCCCCAAGGAGGGAAGACATCTGTGGTGTTGGGCGTACAAGGGGCGCTCTTGGATGCACCTTCTCTGCTGAAAACTGTATTTAAAGCGTTTGAGGGGCGCGGTGGCGGCAAAGCGTCACTGGCCCAAGGTGCCTGTGTCGGAGAGCCGTCTTCAGATGCGGTGCTCAAAGCCCTGAAAGACACACTGTCCAGCATGCATGAGCCTGAGCCTGAGGGTGAGGGTGTGTTGTGAACTGTATAGAATCCTCTTTTGTAAGCTTTTTTAGGCCGGGGCATGACAAACGCACTGCGGTGATGGTGCAGTCTTTTCACAAGACCGTGGCTGTCATCTAAGGGTTCGTTTTTAAGATTTTTAGGCGTCAGCGAAGGGGTGCTGGATCTATTCGGCTCTGCAGAGCTAAAAGAAGGGATTGATTCAAGGGAGCTATCAAGCAAACCGTCAAAAGAAGTTTCAGGCTCGTCAGGCGTGGGGCTTTGAGCCGTAGGAGGTGGCAGGTGTCTGTAGGGAGCGAAGGGGACAGGCATGGGGCATGGAAAAGGGTTTGCTCTGTGGAGAGAGGGGTCATCTGATGGATGGTGATGCAAGCTGAGGATGGCCTGCTCAAGTGCGTCTAATTTTTGACGATGAAAACACCACGCTTTCATATAAAGAGGTAACAAAAGGCATGGGGTAGCCGTTGTGTGCAATTGATCAGGAAGGTCTGTTTTAGCTGGAAGATGGGGTAAGGTCTTTGGACGATAGACAGGGGGGACATAAGGGATGGATGGCGCAGGCTGGGGAGCTTCAGCCAAGGCATCTTCTTCATCCAAAGGGGTGCGTGCGTGCGGAGACCCTTGAAGTCCAAGAGGCAAGGCGTTCTCAGGAGGATTTTGTGGCCAGGGGCTTGGGGTCCGATCTTCTCGGGGTGATAGCGCTCCTTGCAGCGGCGGCAGTGACATAAAAAGGGAGCCCCTTTTTCGATAGAGGTTGGGTCTGGGGCACGTGCGCCAGTCAATATCACCTTCGCTCGCCAAAGCCTCATAAAGCCAGTCTACGAATAATGCGCCTTTTTTGGTGGCAGGTTTGGTGGTGTCGAGCCACGCGTAAAGCGTGCGGGATGCAATGCCGGTTTTTCTACTGACCCTTGATACAGGGATCTTTTTTTCCTTCATCCAATCAGAACAGAGACTTCTTTTATCCATGGGTGTGTGGTCTGCCAGGGGTGTGGGCTCTTTTTGGGGGGAGGTAGGTTGCTGTAGGTTGTCAGCATCAGCGCCCCAGGTGGCGTGAATGACGGATGTACGTTTGCGTTGGTGACCCCCTGTGGCAAAAAGGGGCTGGTGATGAAGCAGCGCACACAAAAACAGACCTATAAAACCTAACATACAAACTCCCCAATCACTTTGTTATTTTTATGTAAAATGTATATTTATTTTATCTTTTTCAAGAAAAAAAATAAAAATTAAGTACTAAAAAACCTTTATCAGCTATTCACGCCTGTTTTGTTTTTTTTAATCAAGACAGCAAGTTTGCGAGAGGATGGGGGCGCCGGAGAAAAGGGAGGATAAGGCGCGGGCGTGCGAACAAAACATCCAGGGGCGGCAAAAAACACCCCTTTCAGTTGAATGTCAAAAAAATGCTGATCCCGCCAGGAGAAAGGGCCGCTTTTAGTGCGGTGATCCGTCCCAAAAGATAGGTGAGCTGTTCCTATGACAGGCGTTTATCTTGAACCATACACTGTGGTAGGTGCAGACCAAGGAGACCTTTGTGGGGCCACAAAACCGACGGTGGGCTGTGAAATGTGCATATTGCTTAGAGATGAGGATAACGAAGCCATGTCAGTCCCCGGATCTTCGTAGACAGGCGCATAGGAAGGTGTGGAAAAGTGCCCATGACCATCAGGTGAGGGTGTGTTTGTATCAGCGTGGTGGGCGCTGAGATAAGAAGTACTCCCATAAGGGACGTCAGACAATGCGTATCCATAACAAGGTGTTTGTGGATAAGCTGGATACAAACTGGGCGCTGCTACATCATAGGAGGCAATGCGTGACTCACGATTGTGTGGTTGATGGTTTTGACCTTTCTTCTTCTTTTTCTTTTTTGGATTCTGAGTGTTGGGAGTGGCAAAATTTGCTTCTCGTCTTGCCATTTTTCTGCCGTGAGAGTGACAGGATCAATGAGGGGCTCGGCAAGCGCCTCTTCCTCGTCCTCCACGTATTGCACAAAAGAGGGGGCGGAAGGTGTTGTTGATGAGGCAAGGTCAGAAGGGTGAAACGTGGGGTTACATAGGAGGGAGCGATTATCATCAAATTCTGCTATGCGCGTATCATTCAACAAAGCTTTGAGAGAACTGCCATCCAAATGCTGATAGGATACAGGAAGAGGAGGGGCTGAGGGTGAAAGGGTTTGCTCGTAGGATGTATAAGCATAAGCATCGCCATCATACATGGCGGAAAGAGAGGCATGTTAAAAAACCTTTTGTTTGGCAATGTGTGTCATGATCCCGCTGCTTGGGGGGCGATGTAGGCCTTCGTGCAGGGGGCATGAAAAGGGTCTTCCCTTACGGGAGGAGGTGATCATATGACTAAGGAAGCCGCCTCTTATCAAAGCCGTATAAGCTTGTGGAATATTTTGGGGGCAGGGTGCCCAAGATCAGGGGACACCTGAGGCTTATGATTTACAATGCGCGGGGTGTTTCGGCCTTCTGAGCAGGACCATCGCCCGGTATGCGCCGAATATCTGCGCCACATCCTGCCAATTTTTGCTCAAGATTGTAATAGCCCCGATCAAGGTGATAAAGCCGCTGGATGATGCTTTCGCCTCGTGTGGCCAAAGCCGCCAGCACAAGACAGGCCGAAGCCCTGAGGTCGGTGGCCATGAGAGAGGCGTGGGTGAGGCTTTCCCTGCCTTCAATGTGCACAATATGGTTTTTAACAGAGAGCTTGGCGCCCATACGTAACAGCTCAGCCACATGCATCAGGCGGTTTTCAAAAATGGTTTCTTGAATTTGGCTTTGGCCGTTGACAAGGGTGAGCAGAGCCATGGTTTGCGCCTGCAGGTCGGTGGGAAAGCCAGGATAAGGTGCCGTTTGAATATTCACCCCCTGCATGTCGTGGGGGAGGGGGCTGTTGACACGTATGTGCTTGTCCTGCTCATCAAAAGCAACCCCCATGTCTTGAAGCAGGGAGACAAACGTTGGCAGCAAATCGAGGGTGGTGTTGTCAAGATACACATCGCCGCCCGTGATCGTGGCCGCCAGGATGTATGTGCCGGTTTCAATGCGATCAGGAAGCACCGCGTGTGTGGTGCCATGAAGGCTGGATGTGCCCGTGATGGTGAGGGTGCGTGTACCCAAGCCTTCGATGGTGGCGCCCATAGAGATAAGGCAGGTGGCCAGATCTGTGATTTCGGGCTCGGTGGCAGCATTGTGAATGGTGGTGTCGCCGCGAGCCAAGGTTGCCGCCATCAGCAAATTGGCTGTCCCTGTGACGGAAACAGAAGGAAAGGTGTAAACGCCGCCGCAGAGCCCGCCCTGTGGTGCCCGTGCATGAATATAACCGTCTTCTAAGGTGATCAAAGCCCCCAGGCTTTGCAGCGCATCAATGTGAAGATTAACGGGCCTCAGGCCAATAGCGCATCCCCCTGGCAAGGAAACATGGGCATGCCCGTGGCGTGCAAGCAGAGGCCCTAAGACCAAAATCGATGCACGCATCTTGCGCACAATGTCATAGGGTGCTTTCTCTGTCTGGATGGTGGGCGTGCACAAAACAATCTTTTTCTGAGTTTGATGATAATGGGCATTCACACCTAAATACTGAAGCAAACGCATCATGGTGAAGGTGTCGGCTAAAGGGGGGGCGTTGTGAAGGTGAAGCGGATCGGTTGTCAGCAGTGAAGCCGTCATTAAAGGGAGAAGCGCATTTTTGGCGCCGTCAATGGCAACGCGCCCACACAGCGCATGCCCCCCTGAAATAACCAGTCTATCCAAAATGTCGTCCTATTTCATATTCTGCACAAAAGGCAACACAACCGAGGCAGGTTGGTTCATATATTTGCCGGCGCGGTCTTTATAAGACACCTCACACACCTCATCGGCCTTAAGAAACAAAAACTGACACGCGCCTTCAAACGAATAGATCTTGGCTGGCAAGGGGGTGGTGTTTGAGAATTCTAAGGTCACGTGCCCTTCCCACTCGGGCTCTAGGGGCGTGACATTCACAATAATGCCGCAACGAGCATAGGTGGACTTACCCAAACACACCACCAGCACATCACGAGGGATCTTAAAACGTTCTACCGTGTGGCCAAGAGCAAAACTGTTGGGTGGGATGATACACTCAGGCCCCTTGTGCGTGACAAAACTGGTGGTGTCAAAATTTTTGGGGTCCACAAGGGTGTGATTGGTGTTGGTAAAAATGCGATACTCATCCCCCACGCGGGCATCATAGCCATAGGAGGACAATCCATAAGACACCATGCCGTCACGGGTTTGTCGATCGGCAAACGGAGAGATCATGCCCTCCAGCGCCGCCTCTCGAATCCAACGGTCATTGAGAACAGACATGAGAAAAAGTCCAAAGAAAATCTGTGCACCATCATACGGCACTTTTTTTAAAAAAGAAATGTCTCTGGCAAAAAAGCGCTGTTCCCCCTATGTGATGCGGGCTGCATAGGCAATGGCCTGATCTAGATCTTTAAGGTGCACAAACATGGGGTCTTTGGGTTTGATCAAGCGCTTGGCTTTGGCCAAACATGCTTTGGCTCTTTTGATGTCACCAAGGCGCACGTAATGTTCTGTGAGATAGACAAGCGCCGCACCCTCATGGTGTTTTTTTGACGCAAGAATGCTTAAATAATACCAAGGTTCAGCATTGAAGGGCTCAAGGTAAACAGCTTGTCGCAACAGCCCTTCCACCGGCGCATCGCAAGAAGGCATCTGCAGGCAAATGCGGGCTTTGAGAATATAAAGACTGGCATGGGGCCTTTTGATGTACGCCAGGGCGTCATTGATGGCTTGTAAGGCTTCCTTGTGCTGACCCTGCTCAAAATAGATTTGGGCACGAAATTCCGCAATATAAGGTGCGTGGTCTGTCTGTTTTAGGTGATCAAGGTTGTGAAGCGCCTGGTCGAACCTGCCTTGCCGATAATCTGCGATGGCGAGGGCATAATATTTGAACGGTGATTTTTGCACAAAAGCGTCTTTGCGCACCATATCTGGTTTGTTTTGGTAGGCAAAGATTTTCACCTTCAATCGATCAAAGCTTTGCTGGAAACATGGTGGCAGATGATGCTGAGCCTTGTTGGCTTTTTGGGCCATACGAATACGCTCAGGCCCCGAAGGGTGGGTTTGCATATAGTTTCGTTGGGGGTTATAAAGCAGCGCGTTCATATCTTCAATTTTTTGAAATAAGGTGATGGTGCCGGTGGTGGGCCAACCCAACTGATTGAGCAGGTTAAATGAAATGATATCCGCCTGCATTTCTTGATCCCGTGTGAAGGACAAGAGGCTGTCGGTGGCCACGCTCTGCCCCACACCTGCGCCCAAAAGAAGCCCGGCAGGATTTTGCGTCAAGATTGCAAGGAGTGCCCCCAGGCCCACAGACACGAGATAAGGTGTGGTGGCCTTTTTAAAGGCCTCCAGGCGTCCTAAGATATGCCGGCCCTTTACGTGGCCCGTTTCGTGCGCCAACACCGAAATCACCTCTTCTGCTCGTGTGCACCGCAAAATCAACCCGGTGTTCACCAAGATAAGCGGCCCAGGCGCCGACAACGCGTTGACGGTGGGGTCGATCACAAGAAACATGCGGACAGCGGCAGGGTTTAGGCCGGCCTTGACGAGGATGGGATCGAGATAGCTGCGTAAGATGTCTTCCACCTCACAATCACGCACAAGAGAGCCCTTTTGGAAATGAACAGGTGCTGAGATACACGGTGCGTGCCAGCACAAAAAAAGCAAGAGCATCAGCCAAAACGCGCGCGTGTGTACCCAAAGACATTGCGCAGCGGGAAAGGTGTTGGGAGCGGACGTCTTAACCATGGTCTCGTACAAATGACAAAAAGCGGCAACCCTTCACGCAGAGGTTGACGGTGGGGGAACAAAAGCCGCGGTGAGTTTTTGAAAAATCATGTCCAAATCACGCGGGTTGTTAAAATGCATTTGAATAAAACCTCCGTGCTTTTTCAATTTCACAGCGATATCAAGGCCTGTCATTTCTTTGAGCTGATGGCTTAAGGCCTCTTCCTCCGGATGTGTCAGAGGAGACGTGCCGGGCCTAAGGGCATGGGTGCCTGTTTTTTTAATCTGGCTTGCTGCTTGTTCTGTTTGGCGCACACTCCACCCTTGGTGGATCGCTTTTTCCGCCAATCCTTCAGCTTCGTCAAGCCCCACCAAGGCGCGCCCATGGCCAGCCGAAAGCTCACCCTTGTTAATGCGTTCTTGTACCGACAGGGGGAGTTTGAGCAAACGCAACATGTTGGTGAGGTGGGTGCGGCTTTTGCCCAATTTTTCTGACAACATGTCTTGCGTATAATCAAGGTCATGAATCAATTTGTCATAGCCCCGGGCTTCCTCAATGGGGGAAAGGTCTGCGCGTTGCACATTTTCAAGTAGGCTGATCTCTAACGCATCTTTTTCAGAAATGTC
>CBFICL010000029.1:0-12576 GCA_965661165.1 uncultured Holosporaceae bacterium
GGACCAACAGTTGCCCTTCTTTTACAGGCACACCTTGCTTGATATGTGTTTTTTGAATGCGCCCATCTAACTCAGGATAGAGTTGAACAATTTTGACAGCCGCCAAGACACCGTTGGTGTTATACACGCGCGTAATTGGGCCACGCTTGGCCACAGCAGTCTCCACAAGAAACGGCCGCACCTTTGACCCCCCACCCGTGCCACGAGGCCACAGCAGAAAAAGAAGACCCACAACCCCCAGCAAGAACAAAGCGGCAACAGCAATGGAGAGGGGTTTGTTTATGTCAATAAACGACTGAATTTTACGCCAAGAAATCATTTTTTCTGAACTTCCCCTCAAAAGCGTGATCCCCCAAAGGCGCTGATCACCCTGCTTATAAACCTATACACGCTCATTCTAACCCTTTTTGGAAAAAAAAACCACAATCGTTGGCGTTTTAGCAAAAAAAATATAGAATGCCCCAGACTTTTTCCATGCCACCCCTTTTATGCGCCCATTTCACCTTTTCCTTATCTTCGCTTTGTTGCCCATGCAAATAAGCACAGTCACAGCCTCACCCGCCGGCCTTTACAGCCTTAAAGAAGCCCCTATTGAATTGGATGTTGAAAACATTGATGTGGTTTATGAACTGCGTGAAAAAAATATTGCGGGATTTAAAGACCCCACCCCCCAAACCATCCTAACGTGGTGGTTTCAGGATCGTTTCAAAGCCTCTGGCCAGAAGGGACGTGTAAAGTTTGTTGTGCACGATATTCACATCAAAGAAACGCCCCACGAAAAACCCGCTAACGTCTTGCTCTCTCCCCGTGTGACCTTTGAGGCCACCTTGTTCGTGACCGTCTCTATCCACAAAAGCCCCACAGGGCCAGCAAACGTGTTTCATATCACCGCGCGGTCTCAATCCCAAGAATCGGAAAGCCTCTCTCTTTTTGAGCGCCAGAAAGTGTGGACGTCCCTGATTGAACGTGCCATTAACACCTTTGATCAAGAACTTGCCAAACGCCAGGTGTTTCACCAGGTGACGGCCTCTTCATAATCTTGCAAAATCACACCGCAGTCTTGACCGTGTGGTGAAGGTGTGCGCGCCTCCTCTTCTTCCTCATACAGTGTCTCTTGTGTGATGTTGTAATGGGCATTGTCTGTGTCGCTGCTTTGGGTCGCCCCCCCCACCCTCATATCATCAGTCAAAGAAGAAAGATCGCCAATAGAAGAACGACGCTCCTGACCACCGCTAGATACGCTGGCTCTTTCCCACCACAATGAGGAAGATGACGACCTCATCTCATCGTCGAGAGTCATCCATAGCCCCACCCTATCTTGTGCCCGTGCATCCCGGGGGTGTTCATCTTCCAATAGTTCATCTTGCCATAATTCATCTTGCGTCAAGTCTATCACACCTTCACACCAATCTTGTGTATGACCCCGCAGCTGTCCATAGCTGTATGTGTGATCAAACAAACTATTATCTTTTCTAGGGCAAAAAGGAAAAAGAGTGCGCGCGCCGTGAGCATGAGCCACCGCACACGGACGCATAGGCAAAGTGACCCCGACCTCACCCTCTTCAAAGGGCAAGTTGGGCACAACGTGGACAGAGACGCACTTGACCGTGTCCTGGATAACCCGCTCACTCTCCAAGCATGCATCATATAAACTAGAATCACTATGGACACGCAGCATTGCCCTCAGCACACGTGGAGAACCAAAAGATAACAGCACAACAAAACCCAACAACACCGCAGGCAAAGAAAAAAAGATCGATAGCAAAATAACACCCCCCTATCCTAAGAAATATTTCACTAAAAGAAACAATTTATCTATTATAGATAAAATAAAAAAAATCAATGCCTATATGGTGAAAAGATTCTCTTTGATGAAAATCATTTTTGCCCTAGAATGGGGTCGTGAGCGGTCGTGGCGGAATTGGTAGACGCGCAGCGTTGAGGTCGCTGTGGGATGTATCCCGTGGAAGTTCGAGTCTTCTCGACCGCACCATATTTGTTTAATTTTCTGTCAAACACCAGAAGGAATACCATGAGCCAGGCATTGAAGAATGCAGCCCTACGCTATCATCAACATCCAGCCCCCGGGAAAGTGGGCACCTATGCCACCAAACCTTTGGCTTCTAAGGAAGATCTCACCTTGGCCTATTCGCCCGGGGTGGCCTATGCGTGCAAAGCCATTCAAGAAGACCCTGAAGCGGCCCGCCTTTTCACCAGTCGTGGTCATCTTGTGGGCATCATCTCTAATGGCACGGCGGTGCTGGGTTTGGGTGATATTGGCCCCTTAGCGGCCAAGCCTGTGATGGAAGGCAAGGCCGTTTTATTCAAAAAATTTTCCGGCTTAGATGCCTTTGATATTGAGCTTCAAGAACACAACCCCCAAAAACTTAAGGAGCATATCGCCGCCATGGCGCCCACCTTTGGTGGCATCAACCTTGAAGATCTCAAAGCGCCCGATTGCTTCCTTGTGGAAGAAGCGCTTCAAGATTTGGGCATTCCTGTTTTTCACGATGATCAGCACGGCACAGCGGTGGTGGTGGTGGCGGCCATTCAAAATGGACTCACCTTGGTGGGCAAAGACATCCGTGACATCAAGCTTGTGGTCAGCGGCGCGGGGGCGGCGGCTTTGGCGTGCCTTAATTTGCTTAAACACTATGGCCTGCAACAGAAAAATACTTTTGTCTTTGACAGCCAAGGGTTATTAACCGAAGGCCGTTCCCTCGACATTTATAAAGAGAAGTGGCGTCAACAAACCTCCCACACCTTTGAGGAAAGTTTAGAAGAGGCTGATGTGTTTCTGGGTCTGTCAAAAGGGGGGCTTCTCCTGCCAGGCCACCTCAACTTGATGGCCCCTAAACCGCTTGTGTTGGCGTTGGCCAATCCGGCGCCTGAAATATTACCAGAAGATGCCAAGCATGAGCGTCCTGATGCCATCATCGCCACGGGGCGGTCGGATTATCCCAACCAGGTCAATAATGTTTTGTGTTTTCCCTATATCTTTAGGGGCGCACTTGATGTAGGCGCCACAAAAATCAATGTCGCCATGAAAAAGGCTTGCGCGGATGCATTGACGCGTGTGCTTTCACAGCCTGCGCTCTCTTCCCAGGATCCTGCGAAAGACTTAGAACCCTTAGGCCCTGACAACATTCTGCCCAGCACATTTGATGAAAGGCTTTTGCCCACCTTAGCCCCTGCCGTAGCGCAAGCAGCCATGGACACGGGTGTGGCCTCTCACCCTCTGGAGGATCTTGACGCCTATCAAAGGCACCTCCAGCATATACAGCGTGAAAACAGCCAGCCGTAACCGTGCCTTACCAGCCGTGGCCAGCCCTCGACGCTGCCTGCCTCGGGACAAACCCTTTCGGGGGGTTCGTTTTCTTTTCCTTATATGCTATAATGCCTGTGCTTTTATAGCTATGGCAATAAACACGCTGTGCAATAAGCGGAGCGGACCCGGGGGCGGAACCCGGCGCCTCCACCTGAGGAAAGTATTTCACATGGATGTGCGCTTTTTTCAGTTGGGGGCGAATTGAGGATCGACGTACGTGGTAAAGACAGTGTTTTTGCTCGGTATGGTACCGTCGTTATCGGGCCGTTTTATAAGTGTGAACAGCAATGTTAATACACTCGCTTTGAACACCGTTAATAGCAACGGGTTGGCTGCTGCCGCTGCCTAATTGGGTCGCCTAGTAGTCTTGTGAAAAGCGCGGCTTGGGGGGCGCCGGGCAACAGAAGCCCCCTTTTTTCACGCCCGCCCGTTAAGAGGCTAAGACATGGTTTGATGAAGAAACCTCATGACGAGACATCTCATTGCTAACAATCCTGGCTAACAAGGCTCACCCATGAAGACGACTCATCTTTTGATGGTATAAAATATGAATATCTTTTTTGGCCAGAGAAAAAACGGTATTTGGTTAATGGCTTTCGCTATCATAGTAAATAATATCGTTAACGGATCTCACACTTAACAGCCATCACGTTTAACAAACACATCGTGAGAGCGCATGCTTCATAGGCAGCAACGTTTAACACATATACGTTAAGATCTCACTCTTCATAGGCAAAAGTTAGCAAACACATCGTGAGAGCTCACACTTAACAGGCACTATGTTTAACAAGCTCATCTCAACAGACCCCATACTTGGCAGCTATTACATAAACCCATCCTAATAAATCTCATACTTAACAGGCACCATGCTTAACAAACGCATCTTAACAGATCTTATGCTGAGCAGGCATCATGCTTAACAAACGCACCAACAGGGAGGGAAGAAGAAAAACACGCCTGCCCAAAAACAGGTTTTTTTCGATATATAATCGGCTGATGTCTCTGTTATAAAAACCATGCCACTACAGAAAGCGCGTCCTGCGTTTTGGCCACAGAAAGAAAGATAGCCAACAGGTGAGATATGTGTTAAGCTTATCTTAAAGGTTGTAAGTTGGTTTTCGCACGTTGAAAAACGTTGACATGCTTGGTCCATCGCGGGAGGGAGTGTATGGAATTTCAATATGAAAGCCGTGTTCAAGAAGCACTAAGGCGCGTTGTGCGCGAAGTGTTGGAGGAAGCCGCCAACAAAGGTCTCCCGGACCCCCATCACTTCTATATTTCCCTGCGCACCAATTATCCTGGCGTTCAGTTTCCTGAGGCTGTAAGGAAAGCCAACCCTAAGGAAATCACCATTGTGCTGCAGCATCAGTTTTGGGATCTGAAGGTGGATGAGGACGGCTTTTCTGTGGTGCTCACCTTCCAAGATATTCCGCAAACGGTTTATGTTCCTTTTCATGCGTTGCTCAGCTTTATGGATCCAGGGGTTCGCTTTGGCCTCCATTTCACGCCGCCGCCTGCGTCTGAAACCAAACCCGACACTTTGACCAAGTCTCCCGCATTTTCTAAGAAAGCCAAAAAAGAAGAAAGTGAAGGCAAGGTCATTTCTTTGGAGAACTTCCGCAGGAAATAGCCGGCGCGCAGCAGATGATCGCCTCTCGCCGCCCATCATCACCTTTATCGTGGCCAAAAAAGGCCTGTGCCGCCATGGAGTTATGGGTTTTTGGTAAGCGGCTTATATTTAAAGGGCACAACATCAGCCGTGCCTAGGCGCTTTTTCTTGTCTTGCTCATAGGCGGCATAGTTGCCTTCAAAAAACACAACACGTCCCTCCCCTTCAAAGGCCAGAATATGTGTGGCCAAACGGTCTAAGAACCAGCGATCATGGCTGATAATAAGCGCACTTCCCGCAAAAGAAAGCAGCGCTTCTTCTAGTGACCTTAGAGTGTCCACATCCAGGTCATTGGTGGGTTCGTCTAACAGCAATACATTCGCGCCCACCTTCAAAAGCTTGGCCAAATGCAACCGGTTGCGCTCACCGCCAGACAACACACCCACAGGTTTTTGCTGATCTGATCCACGAAACCCAAACTGCGACACATAAGCTCGAGAGGCCATGGTGCTTTTGCCCAGCGCCACCTCTTCGCGCCCGTCAGAAATTTCGTGCCACACCGTTTTATCACCATCCAAGTGCGCGCGGGTTTGATCAACGTATCCCATCACCACGGTATCACCCACCGCAATCTCACCGCCATCAGGAGCATCGTGCCCTACAATCAACCGAAACAAGCTGGTCTTGCCCGCCCCATTGGCGCCAATCACCCCCACCAAAGCCCCTTGCGGCACTGTGAAGGACAAATCGTCAAACAAACGCTTTTCGCCATGGCTTTTTTGGACGCCCTTGATAGACAACACGTTGCTCCCCAAACGCGGCGCTTCAGGAATACGCATTGCGCATGTGTTAGCCGCACCTTTCCCTTGCTCGGCTACCAAGCGATCATAGGCTTTGAGCCTGGCCTTGCTTTGGCTGTGTCGCCCTTTGGGCGCGGTGCGCACCCATTCAAGCTCGCGGGCAATGGCTTTATCGCGCTGCACCTGCTCGCGACCCTCCTGAGCCAGCCGCTTTTGCTTGGCCTGCAACCAGTCAGAATAGTTGCCCTCAAAGGGAAAACCCGCACCGCGGTCAAGCTCGAGGATCCACCCCACCACCTCATCTAAGAAATAGCGATCATGGGTCACCAACACCACCGTGCCTTTGTAATCTTTCAAAAAACGTTGCAGCCACGCCACCGATTCGGCATCCAGATGGTTGGTGGGCTCATCCAACAGCAACAAGTCAGGTTCAGATAACAGAAGCTTACAAAGGGCCACACGCCGCACCTCGCCTCCTGAAAGCGTGGCCACGGATGCATCGCCTGGCGGCAAGCGCAGCGCCGTTTTGGCCATATCCACACGCCGCTCAAGAGACCACCCATCCAGGGCATCAATTTGTTCTTGAAGCTGGGCCTGCTTTTCGAGAAGCGCAGTCATCTCATCTTCAGACAAGGGCTCGGCAAAACGGGCACTTAAGGCATCAAAATCATCACGAAGCTTTTTGACAGGCCCCAGCCCTTGCTGCACATGCTCATCCACGGAAAGCGCTGGGTCTAAGACAGGCTCTTGCGGCAAATACCCCACCGACACACCATCCGCGGCAAAGGCTTCACCCGAAAAATCTTTATCCAAGCCTGCCATCACCTTAAGCAACGTGCTCTTGCCCGTGCCATTGATGCCCAAAATGCCAATCTTAGCGCCCGGAAAAAACGATAGCGAAATATCTTGAAACAGGGTTTTGCCCTGGGGCAAGATTTTTGTCAATTCTTTTAACACATAGATATATTGGTAAGACATCGGCGCCACAGCTTGCATTCATCAAAAAGGCCACACCCTGACCCAGCGTTCGCGTCTATGGCTGCTTCTTTCCAGATCTGACCAGGTTCTGCCGCGACCGCTGCCCAGGGGGGCCCTTTCTTGTTATAAACGTTTTTCCACGCCTGTCACAAGATCAAGCGCCACATTTCTTGAAGAGATCGCCGACAAAAAACCTAGTCATCCCACCGACGCATCACCAAAGAGGCATTGGTGCCCCCAAATCCAAAGGAATTGGACACCGCCCAGGAAATCTTTTTTTCCTTGGCCTTGTGAGGCACCAGGTCAATATCAGTTTCCTCTGAACAGTGGTCAAGGTTGAGCGTAGGCGGCAACACGCCGGTCTTGAGCGCCATCATGGTAAAGATGGCTTCCACGCCGCCGGCCGCCCCCAAAAGGTGGCCAATGGATGATTTGGTGGATGATACGGACAACCCGCTTGTATGGCCGCCAAACACCTTGTGGATCGCTTCAAGCTCGGCCTTATCTCCTTGCGGGGTGGACGTGCCATGGGCGTTGATATACCCCACCTGCTCACGATCAATGCCCGCTTCCTCAATCGCCTCTTGCATGGCGCGCACAGCCCCTTTGCCGTCAGGGGCAGCAATGTGATAGGCATCGCCCGACAAGCCATAACCCATCACTTCCCCATAAATCTTGGCGCCACGGGCCTTGGCATGTTCCAGCTCTTCCAGCACCAACAGGCCAGCCCCCTCACCCATCACAAACCCATCACGATCTTTATCCCAAGGGCGCGATGCCTTTTGAGGGTGATCATTAAACCCTGTAGATAAAGCGCGCATCGACGCAAACCCCGCCACACCCAAATAGCACACAGCCGCCTCAGCGCCGCCCACAAGCATGACATCCGCCTTATCATCGGCAATCAGCCGCGCCCCATCCCCAATGGCATGGGTGCCTGTAGCGCAAGCCGTCACCACCGCTTGGTTAGGCCCTTTCATCTTATGACGGATCGACACCTGACCGGTGGCCAAATTGATTAAACACGACGGAATAAAGAAAGGACTCACCCGCCGCGGCCCCCCTTCATGAAGCGCCACCGACGTGTCATAGATATAGCCCAAGCCCCCAATGCCCGAGCCGATCAACACCCCGCTGCGCTCTTGCAGACGCTCATCCTCCAGCACCAGCCCTGCGTCTTTTACCGCCTCATCACTGGCCGCCAAGGCATAGGGAATAAAGCGGTCATTGCGTTTGCGCTCTGCCGGAGAAAACATCCCCTCAAAATCAAGCTCCCCTGGCGCCGTGCCGTGGGGCACCAGGCCCGCAATTTTGCATGACAAATCTTCTGTGGGAAACGTGTGAATGGGCACAATACCAGAGGCGCCGGCCACAAGCCGATTCCACACAAAGGAAACCCCCGACCCCAGCGGGCATACCGTGCCCATTCCTGTCACCACCACACGTCGCATAACTCATGTCCTCAACAAAATCTGTGAGGCAATCATAAAAAAAAAGATGGCTCTTGCCTATATATTTTCTATAATGATGGGCACATGTGCAGAAGATAGGATCATGATTGTGCCCAAGGTAACCTTTATTAAACCCGGTGGAGAGCGCGTGGCGATTGAGGCAGAGGCCGGGCTTTCTTTGCTTGAAATTGCGCATCAACACGGCTTAAAAGACGACCTTGAGGGGGCGTGTGAAGGCTCGCTTGCCTGTTCCACCTGTCATGTGATTGTCGACCCTCAATGGTTTGATCAATTGAGTGAAACGACGGAAGAAGAGGATGATATGCTGGATCTGGCCTTTGGCCTCACCGAAACCTCGCGCCTGGGGTGCCAGATCATCATGACCAATGCCCTGGATGGCCTTGAGGTGACGATCCCTTCTGAAAGTCGAAACTTTTCTGCCAAAACGGCGTCGTAACGGATGGGTGGCCGAGTGGTTGAAGGCACCGGTCTTGAAAACCGGCAAACGTTTGCGCGTTTCGTGGGTTCGAATCCCACCCCATCCGCCATCTCCCCTTCGATGATGTAAACCGCCCCCTAGAAGGGTGCATGAGACCTGCCCTCGATTTGTTCACCCTGCCTTGTTCACCTTGGTTTTTTGACCCCCGAGCTGTTCACCCAATGTTGTTACCCCTAACGTTTTCACCCTAGCATTTTCAGGCTTGAACCACCCTTAGGTAAGCGAGCGTAAGGCCCCCTGTTAAGGATCCATCTCCCCCTTGACCGCTCTTGTGACGACATCTTATGAAGGCGTTTGTGAACGAACATTCTGGGGGCCCCTTCCCTCGATGCTTCCTTTTCTTGACGCCTCAAAACGTCTTTTTTTGACAATAAATAACGTAAATCATTGATTTTTATTGTTTTTTTTGCCAGACTCAGGGTGACACACTTAGATATATAGAGGAAAATTTATGAAAACTGTTTGGATGACTGGGCTTTTGCTGTGGACGCCCTTGGTATGGGCCGCAGACCCCACCAACCTGCCAGATGAAACACCGCCAAGCCCCTCTTCAGCGCCCCCTCAGCTTTCTGAGTTAAAATCCACTCCTCTATCTCGCTTCCATCAAAAAATGAACCTTGCCTCTATAAGTATCATGCCCCCTCCGGGCACACGCATCAGGTTTTATGCGCACAAAGAGGCACAAGGTCAACCCCACCCCTTGCATGTTTGGGAAGAATATAAAGAAAACCCAGAGGCTACAAACTTCTGTTACCCCGCACCCTCAAAGGCCCTTGACAACACCTTTGACACCCTTGACGAGGCCTGTGTTTATCTCCAGCATAACGCGCCAGAGAAAACAAGGGGGCGTAACCTGAGTATAGGTTTTCAGCTCTCTATGACATTTACACCTGCGAGCCCCCTTCATCTATGCAGCCAAAACCTCACTAAGATCTCTATCTACACCTCTAAACCCCATATGCCGTGCCTTATATTGGGCGCCTTGCCTGCCCTTCAAAGGTTGAACCTGTCGATGAGATGTGGCAGCCAAAAAATGCCCGATGGCACAGAAAAAAGGGCGACACAATCTCCCATTTTCACGTTTCCTCACACCCCTCATGGTGAGACACACCTTCCTTCCCTTACGCATGTTGATTTTTCAGCCTCTTATACCTACCCAAGCACCGTGCCCACATGGATGGCGCACAAAGGTGTTTTTTTATCCCATGCCTTGCTTCTTGAGCACACCCATTTTCAAGGACAATGTGGATGGGGCGCTTTTTATGACCAAGACAAGCATCTTAAGCGGAATCACTTTTTTCCAGCGCCACCTCCGGACAGCGATGATTTTGGCTACCAAGAAAAGCTGAATAACCAGTTCCCCGTTGCCAGTTTTGCCGCCGAGGACATCGGCCAGCTTTGGTCAGACATTCAGGGTCTTCAGCCCTATACGCTGCAGAAACCCCATGATGGCCAGATGCTTTTCAATGACACGCAAGAAGAGGAGCCATCGTCACTATTTGACAGAGATACATGGTGTGCTTTCCTTACGTATGTAGAGACGAACCCCTCTGTGCCACCAAGTGTGGGAGCATTACACCTTCATGATCCCAATTTCGGAATTACTTGCGAACACATGTTAGCCAACATAAACAGCACACGCAAAATCCCTGAGGGCAAGGGTTGGGAAGATGAGGGCATAGACATTGATACAGGATTACGCGCCTCGTTCCCCATGCTGAAGTCGGCGTGCGCAAGTGCCACGCACCACCCCTTAAGATCCCTCGTGAGGTGGGGACAGGGAGACTGGCTTTCCACGCGCCCGATCCACTCAACCCTGGAGGCAAAGGAGGTCTTGGACCCAGATTCTCAAACAGTCAAAGCCTTTGCTCTGACCGTCACGTGGGAAAGCACCTCACCGCTCATCCCTTCTTTGAAGGCAGGGCCCTTTTATGTGCGCTGTGACCTGGAGGCAGAAAAGCGTAAGCATTACTATGCCCAAGACATGATCACCGTCCCTCCCCCCCTCATGGAGACAGCAGACTTCACCTTCCCGAGGCCTGCTGATCAAGAAGCTGCCGAATCTTGGTTGATTCATATGGCCAACCACCTGGCCATGGAGAGTTTGAATGCCTCCCTCCCGAAACCCTATGAGATCTCTGCAGAAACAACATCTGCTGAAGGGCCAGGCGGGGAAAAAGCGGCGGCTGAAGGCGCTGACAGGGCGCCCACACAAGGGCCACCACCTGCGTCTTCAAAAAACCCGGATGTGTCAAAAGAAGGCGACTGTTAGGGGAAGGTGCTGATACACACGTCTTCCCGGGGGGCGCCGGCCCCCTCAAAGGATGCGCATGTCAGGGGCGTGATAGCGCGCGGGCCTGTTGATAGCGCGCAAGGGTGTGGCGGCGCGCCGCCGATGCCTCCAGCATGGCCGGGGGATACCCCACCTTTTGACGCACATCGTCGGAAGGGTTGTGGATATCCTTGGCCGCCAACCCCGCCAGCTCGGGCACAAAGGTTTTGATATAGGTGCCGTCTGGGTCCCACGTTTCTGATTGTTTGTGGGGGTGAAAAATGCGAAACCACGGCGAGGCATCGCAGCCCACAGAGGCGCACCATTGCCACCCGCCATTGTTGGCAGGAAAATCACCATCGATGAGGTGTTGCATAAAAAAACGCTCCCCCTCCCACCACGGCATTCCCATCAGCTTGCAATAAAAACTGGCAGTAAGCATGCGCAGGCGATTGTGCATCCACCCCGTGGCCTTCAGCTGGCGCATCCCCGCATCCACAAAGGGAAACCCCGTGCACCCCGTGACCCACAGGCGGTGACGCTTGTCATCAAAAGTTTCATAAGGATACACCGCCTCACGCTGAAACGGTTGCCCTTGAGATACCCAAGGGAAACACTGCATGATCATCAGATAAAATTCGCGCCAAAAAAGCTGGCGAATCCAGCCATCGGTATGGGGGTCAATCCCTTTGGCCACACAAGCTTGCCACGCCGCCCACACACATTGCCTGAGGCTGAGCACGCCTTGAGATAGATAGGGGGAAAGCAGGCTTGTGGAAGGCTTGGCGGGCACATCGCGCGCCTGTGCATAAGCCGTCAGGCGGGCCGCTAAAAAATCATGCAGCTTTTGCTGGGCTTTTTCTTCATCTGCAGGCCACAGATCTGCGCGAAAAGACGCCTTAGTCCAACAAAGAAGGTCAGGGAGCGGCAACGCAGGCCCCACCGCAGGAGGCGCCGGCAAGGGGTTGGACAAAAACACGTCCATCTGATCCATACAGTGTTTATACCACGGCGTAAACACGCGATAGGGCTTGCCCTGCTTATTGACCATCCCCTTCAAGGGCACCAACCACGGGGGGTCATACGCATGCACTGCAACGCCAAAGGCTTCCATGGCTTTCTCTACAGCCTTGTCCCGCTGTTGCTCATAAACCGGCACCTCTTTTGTGTACCACAGCTCTTTCACGCCATGAGAGCGACAATAGGCTGTCAACGCCTGGGGAAGGTCCTGATAAAAGGGGCGCTCGATCACATCCAGCGCGATGCCACGAGAGGCCAGCCTTGGGGCCAACGTGTGCACCAGCGCTTGCCGAAAGGCGATCTTACACGGCGCGTCATCATGCTTTTCCCACTGCTGGGGGGTTGCGCACACCAGCGCGCGCACCGGCCCGCCCTTACGGCAAGCATCATAAAGCACCGGATGATCCTCAAGCCGCAGCTCTGATCGCAACCACACAAGACGCATACACAAGGCCCCTCC
This sequence comes from uncultured Holosporaceae bacterium, assembly GCA_965661165.1. GTDB lineage: Bacteria > Pseudomonadota > Alphaproteobacteria > Holosporales > Hepatobacteraceae > Hepatobacter. Next base: position 12,418 of record CBFICL010000029.1, read on the forward strand.
CTTTTTTTCGGTTATCCATCACCCTAACACATCAGCAAAGCGTGAGGACACTCCCCCCACAAACCTGGGTCCCCAATCAACAGATTCATCTATTTATCAAAAAAAAAAGAATAATTAATGTATGCAAATCAGATATTTATGTATATTATTGCCTATATG
>CBFICL010000030.1:0-12089 GCA_965661165.1 uncultured Holosporaceae bacterium
GGGATGATGGCCTGTTTGGTGGCGCTTGGGTGGTATGAACAGTGGGGATGGCTCTATTTTTTGGGCCTTGGGCTTGCGGCTGGGCATCTGGGGTGGCAGCAATGGCATCTTAACATCCACGACCCTCAAAGCTGTTTGCGTATCTTTTTGGCCAATCAGTGGACGGGGCTCTGGGTTGCCTTTTGTCTTTGGATAGGCTTTTTATCATGAGGGAACTGACGGGGGTTGTGCACCGGGGCACAAGGCTTTAAAGTGCCGTTATGGATACCAAAGACATGCTCACGTCCCTGGCGCAGAAAATACGTGCCAAAGGGGCTTCAGATTGTGACCTGGTGCATCGGGTCGAAACAGATGCCGAAGCCAAGGTGCGTTTGGGTGTGCTTGAGGACGCCACGTTTTCGTCGGCCGAGCATGTGTCTATACGGGTGATTGTGGGGAAAAAATCGGCTGTGGTGACCACCAGCCGCCTGGACGATGTTGAGGCCCTCTTGACGCGCGCGTTTTCTATGGCCGCTTCTGTGCCTGAAGATAGGTTTCTTGTGCGTTCATCTTCAGATATGTGGTTTCAAGGTAATAATACCCTGCCTGTGGATACGCGAACCTTAGAGATGGATGATCTCGTGCGCCGCGCGGAAACATTGGAACGTGCGGCTCTTGATCATGACGGCATCAATGGATCTGATGGCGCGAGTGCTGGGTATGGCCACAGCGTGACCACTTTGGTGACAGGAGGTGGTTTTTATGGTCAGCATCGCGCATCCACCTATGGGATGAGTGTCGCGTTGTTAGCGGGCGCTGAGGGCGCACGTCAGGTAGATGGGTATGGCGCAGCTGCCATGAACCTTGATGACCTTGAGGATGAAACCGTCGTGGCAAACAAGGCGGCCCATCGCGTTTTGCGCAAACAAAACCCAAAGCGCGCCGTGACAGGCCATTATCCTGTGCTTTTTGAGAATAAGATTGCTCCGATGCTGATGCGGCATCTATTGGCAGCTATCCATGGCGGCAAGGTGTGTGAAGGGATGAGTTTTCTTCAAAAGGCACGCGGCACGCAGGTGTTTGCGAAAGGTGTGCATATCATCGACGATCCCCATGTTCCCTATGGTTTTGGTGCGTGTCTTTTTGATGGCGAAGGGTTGCCCACCCGTAAAACGCCACTGGTGCAAGACGGCGTGCTTGAGACATGGCTTTTGAATATGCGCTTTGCCCAGAAGCTGGACTTGCCGTCAACGGCTCATGCCACCTGGCCTGCCGGTGGGCCGCCAGGCATTGCGGCGCATCATGTCAATGTGTTGGCGGGGGATAAAACGCCTCAAGCCCTGATGCAAGAGATGCAAAACGGCCTATTGGTCACTGAGATCATGGAAAGTGGGGGCGGGGTCAATCTGTTGACAGGGGACTATAGCGTGGGCGCCGCGGGTCTGTGGATTGAAGGCGGTGAGGTGGCCTATCCTGTGGATCAGGTGACCATTGTGGGGCGCTTGCAAGAGATGTTTGCTTCCCTGACCCCCGCCAATGATCTTGAGATGCGTGGCTCGCTCAACGCGCCTTCGCTGTTGATTGAAAAGATGACGGTCTCGAGCCTTTAAGAAAAAAGTCGTTTTCGCGTAAAAACCAACAAAAAGCCTATGGTGATGGCAGCACCCATCATCGATGACCCTCCATAACTCATAAAAGGCAAGGGCACACCTTTGGTGGGAATCACCCCTAAGGTGGACAAAAAGTGCACACACGCCTGAAGCCCCAGGTTGGTAATAAGGCCCGCGACGCCTAAGACCACAAACAGACTGTGTTGAGACAGGGTCCAATAAAGGTGCTTGAGGATCAAAAAACCATAAAGCAACATAAGGGCGAGGCAGAAGAGCCCGCCAAACTCTTCACCTGTGACAGAAAAAATAAAGTCTGTGTGGGCGTCAGGCAGATGTCCTTTAATGCGTCCTTCCCCGGGTCCGATACCCCACAATCCTCCTGACTGAAAGGACTGGATAGATTTGATGATTTGAAATTGGTCCCCAAAAGGGTCACCTTTATTGTGGCCAAGAAAAATCTCAATCCTGTGGCGCACATGGGGAAAGAGAAAGAAAAGCCCCACGCCAGACAGGGCACACACGCCTGCCCCTAAAAATAAGAAACGCCAGGCAAGGCCTGCAAGAAAAACTTGGGTCAGAAAAGAGCCCAACAGCACACACGTCATGCCAATGTCGGGCTGGAGGATCATGGGGGTCAAACTTATGAAGAGGCAGGCAAAGGCCCAAGCCATGCCTGAAAACTGGCCGGCTAACCGCTTGCCCTCACTCAGCAGCCATGCTGTGACCACCAATAGACACGGTCTCAAAAATTCGGAAGGCTGACAAGGAAACCCCGCCACCTTGATCCAGCGCTTGGCTCCCTTGACAGGCGTTCCCCAAAAAAGGGTCATCCACAGCAAACAGAGCATAAGGCCAAACCCCACAAAGGCCAGGCGACGCATATGGCGCACCGAAAGATGTGAGCTGACAAGCAGCGTCACAAACCCCACCAACACAAAGATCACATGTTTTTTGAGATAAAAAAACGTTTCATACCCATAGTGCGAGGCAATACTCGGGCTGGCCGCCATCATAAAAAGAATGCCAAGCCCCATCAGCAGGCACACAATAAAGAGTGTGGCAAGATCGATGGTCCATAACCACTCTCCCCAAAACGTGCGGTTGGTGCGTGCAGAAGAAAAATCAAGCAAGGGTGCGTGCCTTTCTGTGTCCTAGCTCCAGACGCAAGTCTAAAGCGTTTTTATCATCTTGTCACTTTGGATCAGGGCTTTGAAATGATCGCCGCGCGCTTCAAAATGGGGAAAAGCATCAAAACTGGCGCCCCCTGGAGAGAGAAGAACCAAGGGCGGCCGTTTGCCGGGATTGTTTTGGGCCCATCGAGCAGCGGCAGCGACGGCCTCTTGATACGCTGATGCAAGGGTCGAACAGGGGGTGTGGCGGACATGGTGATCGGCAAGAAAGCGGGCCACAGTTGCTGCCGATTCGCCCATGGGAAAAGCCTCTGTGACAAAGGGTAGGTAAGGGGTCCACGGGGTCAGATCTGCCTGGTCTTTAAGGCGCCCGCCCACAATCCAAAACAAAGGTTGGCCCTGGCTTTTTTTGAGAGCAAACGCTGCAGCCTCCACGTTCGTGGCCTTGCTATCATTAATGAAGGTGATGTTTGCGGAAGGGTGTTGTGCTGGGATAACCCGCTCATAACGATGGGCCAGGCCAGGCCAGGCCTTTATGGCCTCGATGATCTTGTGCGCATCATAACCCAACAATCTAAGGGCTGCAAAAGAGGTGAGAAGCGTAGTTTCAGCCATGTGTGGGCAAGAAGCTTCCACTATAGTGTGCGGGGTGTGATAGGTGTCATGAAGGGTCTCTTCTATGAGAAAAAAACCTGCCTTCAGGGGCACGCCAAGTGCATAGGGGATAAAGCGGTGCGGGTGAGGGGCCTTATGCACAAAGGGGGCTTGCCACGGATCCTGAGCATCATAAAGGCAGCGGCCTTTCTCAGCCCCGATGTTGAAGAGGGTGCGTTTTTGCGCGGCATAAGCCTCAAGGGTGCCGTGCCGCGCCAGGTGGTCGGGCGTAATGGCCAACAAAATGGCCAGGTCAAGAGAAAGGTGGGGAACAGTTTCCAGCTGATAGGAAGATAGCTCAATCACACACACATCTTTGCCCTCCAGGGGCAGGACCGTCAAGATGGGCACGCCGATGTTGCCGGCCATCACACTGTGTTGCCCCAAGGCAGAAAGAGCACAATGAATCAGTGAGGTGGTGCTTGATTTACCGTTGGTGCCTGAAATACCAATGGTGGTGACGGGGGGGCGTGTTTGAAAAAAAAGATCCATGTCGGATGATAGCGGGGTGCCAGCCTTGAGGGCTTTCACCACCAGTGGGTGAGGGTGGGGGCCTTTATGGGCAATGCCGGGGCTTAAGAGGATAAGATCAAAACCCTTCGGGTCAATCTGATCGGGTGGTTGATAGGCAAATCCTTCACCGTTTGTGTGGCGGTCATCTGTCACGGTGACGTGGGCGCCGCTTTTTTGTATGGCTTTGGCTGTGGCCAGCCCTGATAACCCCATGCCCACCACCAGCACCCGTTGATCTTTCAAAAAATCAAGAGGGACAGACATGGCAGGAGATAACGTGTGCATAGCCATGGGGAGAGATTAACGCACCTTCAGCGTGGCAAGACCCAAAACGCCGAGGATAATAGAAATAATCCAAAAACGAAAGACCACAGATGACTCGGACCACCCCTTGGCTTCGAAGTGATGATGAATGGGCGCCATCAGGAAAATGCGTTTGCGGGTGTGTTTGAAGTAGAGCACCTGCACAATCACCGACAGGGTTTCAAGCACAAAAATGCCCCCAATGAAGGCATAGATTAGCTCATGCTTAGCCAAGAGCGCGAGTCCCCCCAAAAAACCACCCATGGCCATCGAGCCGGTATCTCCCATAAAAATCATGGCCGGGGGAGCGTTATACCACAAAAAGCCCAAGCACGCGCCAATGAGGGCGCCGCCCAACACAGCGGCTTCGCCCACACCAGGTACATAAGGAATGTGAAGATACGATGCAAATTCTTTATGACCCACGCAATAAACAATGATAGACAGTACCGTGGTACATATCACCACAGGCCCCGTGGCAAGACCATCAAGCCCGTCTGTGAGGTTCACAGCATTGGCGCTGCCAATCAGCACAAGCATGGCAAACACAGGAAATAAGAAAGACAAATGCCACAGAGCATCTTTGAAGAAGGGGAAGTGCAGTGTGTCTTTTAGGTGTGCGGGAAAAATCATCCACAGCCATCCCACAGCCACAAGGGAAAAAACCACCTGCACAAGGGTTTTATGAAGGGGTTTAAGGCCATAGTGATTAAAGCGAGCAAGTTTGAGTGCGTCATCAATAAGCCCAGATAGGCCAAAGGCCAACGTCACAAAAAACAACCACCATGTGGGCGGATTGCTCCAATTGCCCCACAAGAGGGCTGCGGAAGAAAACCCTAAGAGAATCAAGAGACCCCCCATGGTGGGTGTGCCCTTTTTCTGAGTGATATGTGTTTGCGGCCCATCGGATCGAATGGGTTGGCCGCGCGTTTGATAGGTTTTGAGCACGCGAATTACCACGGGGCCGAGCAAAAAACTGACCACAAAAGAGGTCAAAAACGCAAGAATTGTACGAAAGGTAATATACCCAAACAGGGAGATGCCCTGGTGGGTAGCAAGCGCATTAAACAGAGCATAAAGCATGATCAAAATCCACAATCAATGTCACGTTGGCCCAGCCGCGGCAGAAAGCAAACGATCCACAACTTTGTCCAATTCCATGGATCGCGACCCTTTGAGCAGAATCATGTCACCATGTGTTAACAAAGATGTTAACAAAGGCCACGCCTGAATCCAATCAGAAACATGATGTGTCTCAAGGGTGGGCGGCAAGGCGCGATGCAGGTGTACCATCAACGGGCCGACCGCAATCACCACATCCACATCACACGCCTGAATGAGCGGGCTTAAGTTTTTGTGCGCTAAGGGCGCTGTGTCTCCCAACTCTTTCATGTCGGCCAAAACAACTACGCGCCGTCCTGCGGTTTTGGGCCTTAAGGCCAAGGCTTCAAGCGCGGCCTTCATAGACAGGGGGTTGGCGTTATATGTATCGTCAATAACCGTGATGGTTTTGCCGTGGAAGGTGACCGTGTGGGTTTGACCGCGACCTTGATAACAGGGCCACGTCTTCAGATGGGTGAGCACGTCGTTGGGGTCAAGACCCAAGGCATGAGTGACGGCCAAAATAGACAAAGCGCCCATGACCCAGTGTTTGCCTGTGTGCGGGATCTGGCCCTGATAGGGATGACCAAAACAGAGGCAAGAAAAAGAGGTGCCATGCTTTTGCGCGTGCCATTCACGCAAGTGCACATCAGCCTGGGGATGCTCACCAAAGGTGATGAGGGTGCCCACACCCTGTTGGTGACAGATATTTTCTAACAATGGGAAAAAGGCGTCATCACGATTGAGTACGGCAATGCCGGGCGGGGTGAGTGTTTCCAAAAGCTCAGCCTTCGCCAGCGCAATGCCTTCAAGGGAAGAAAAATGTTCAAGGTGGCTTGGGCCAATGGCGGTGATAAGGCCCACATGGGGTTTGACGAGGGTGCCTAAGGCGCGTATTTCTCCTGCGTGGCTCATGCCCAACTCAAACACAGCTTGCGGGGTGTGTGGCGGCAGATTGGCCAGCGTAAGGGGGACGCCGATGTGGTTATTGAAGCTTTTGCGTGAGGCAAACACGCCGTGATCTTTTAAGACCCAGGCTAAGCCTTCTTTCGTGCTGGTTTTCCCCACGCTGCCGGTAATGCCAATAAAGGTGGTATGCTTGGCCTGCTGGCGCACTGCATGGGCGATGTGTTCAAGTGCGGTGAGGGGATTCTTGACCACAAGGACCTGGGGATGGTGGTGAGGCCATGATGGGGCCACCAGGGCGGCACAGGCGCCTTTCTCAAATGCATCATCAAGAAAATCATGACCATCAAAATGAGGTCCCTTGATGGCAATAAACAGATCGTTGGGCCGTAATGTGCGCGTATCAATCGAAAACCCCATGCATGGCGTCAAGCCTTCAGGGACGTGGGTGGATAAGAGGGAGGCCAACGCTGGCCAGGTAAAAAGAGGTTGAGATGATGGGCTTTGGGGGGAGCGGGCTGCTGCGTTCATAGGGTTAAGATGCTTTAAGCTGTTTCAATTTCCTTAAGGCTGCATGCTTGTCATTAAAGGGAAGAGAGCGTGTACCCACCACCTGAAACCGCTCATGTCCCTTGCCCGCAATCACCAAGACATCGCCTTCCTTCAGTTTATCTATGGCCACAGAGATGGCTTCATCACGCCCTGGGATGCTGTGAGCATCGGGTGCCCCTTTTAAGATATCATTTCTTATGTGGTCAGGGTTTTCTTGCCGAGGGTTGTCATCTGTGATGATCACGTGATCCGCCAGGGTGTGTGCTATGTTTCCCATTTGGCTGCGTTTGCTTTGATCTCTGTCCCCGCCGCATCCAAACACAACAAAAAGAGATTTTTTTGTATGGGCGCGCAAATCTTTCAGCGCCGTCTCCAAAGCCCCTGGGGTGTGGGCATAGTCAATATAAATAGATCCACCTGAAGGCGTGGTTCCCACATATTCAAGCCTTCCCTCCACAGGCGTGATATTTTGGGTGTGGGGTATCAGCTCTTCTAGAGGCACGCCTGAGGCATGCACAATAAGCAAAGAAGCGATCAGATTTTCCAATTGAAAACGGCCAATAAGCGGGAACGAGAACGTGAGGGGTTGGCCCAAAAAGGTGGCTTCAACTTTTTGTCCCTCAGGCAGGCACGTGATTTTGTTCACCTTTACGTCCCCATCATCAATGCCATAAGTCCAGTGAGTCAGGCTGTTTTTTCGACAAGCCTCGGCCAGGTCATAAGGGTGGGGGAGGTTGATGTGAGAGATCGCTGTTCCCTGATGTGCAATGAGCTCTTTAAAAAGGCGTACCTTGGCCAGCCAATAGGTTCTCAGATTGAGGTGATAATCCAGGTGGTCTTGAGAAAAGTTGCTGAACACACCGACGTTAAATTTGATCCCATCTAGTCTTCGTTGATGAATGCCATGGCTTGAGGCCTCAAGGGCGCAGTGCGTGATCCCATGGCCTGCGGCTTCATCAAGAAGCGGATAGAGGTCTAAAGGTTCAGGGGTTGTGTGCGTGGGCGATAGGGGGAGATAGTCCATACCCTTAAGACCCAGGGTGCCCAAGCTGATGGATTTTTTCCCTAAACTCTGCCAGAGTTGGTGGGTGAAATTGGCAATAGACGTCTTCCCATTGGTGCCGGTAATGCCTGCCATAAAATCAGGGGTTTTAGGGAAGAGAAGATGGGCTGTTTCAGCCAACGCCAGACGAATATCCTTCACGCCAAAAAAGGTGATGTGAGAAAAAATGGTTTGTTTTTTCATCACCACCGCTTCGGGTGCCACGATGGCGGTGACCCCTTTGTGAAGTGCCAGGTCAATAAACCCCTCTGGCCCCCGTTGTTTGCTGGGCAGCGCAAAAAAAACAATGCCCGGACCCGCCTGTGATGAGTGGTCAGTAATGCCGTGGAAGTTGGTCGTTTGTCCTTTGAAAAAACAAGAAGGACGTAAGGTGCGGAAGAGTAGTTCTGTGGTCAGCGTCGTCATGATGTTAATTCTATTCTTTTCAATCCTCTACCTTTGTCTATTCATCTCCACCTTCGCCTTCTTGTCAATTATTTATTCTAAGCATGGGGTGAAAAGCCCAAGATTGTCGTGAGGGAAAGGAAGATGTTCTTAAAGGCGGGGGCCGCTGTCCAGCCAGCGGTGGTATAGCCATAGGTTTCTGCCGAGGGCTTGGGGTGTTCAAGGGTGACAAGCAAAACATAGCGTGGATTATGAATGGGAAAAGCGCCCACACACGATACAAGGTTTTCTCCTTTACGGTATTGGCCAGTGGCACTCAACAAGTTGGCTGTGCCTGTTTTAGCGCCAAGAGCATAGCCTTGGATATGGGTTTTTTTAGCATGACCTTGATGCACAGATTCTCTGAGCGCGGTGCGCATAAATTGTACGGTTCTGGGCTTGATAACGCGTGGGCGCGCTATGGGTGTACCCACTTTTCTTAACGTAGGGACGCAATGAAAGCCAGAGACAATGGAGGCCACACTTTTTACTAAGTGAAGCGGTGTGATAGATATGCCATATCCATAAGATGCTGTGGCCAATGTCGACTCTCTCCACACCGCGGGCACCATGGGGTGAGCTACTTCGGGAAGCTCAAGGGGGAGGCGTTGAAAAAAAGACATTTTCTCAAAAAAACGTTTTTGTTGTTGAATGCCGGCATGAAGAGCAATCTTAGCATTCGCAATATTGGAGGAGCGAAGAAAGGCTTCTTGAAGTGTGAGTTTGCCGCCCTTGCCCCTGAAGTCGCGAATCGCAAATCGGCCCATGCGCAGCGGGGTGGATGCATCATAAAGGGTGTGAAGATACGTGGCTTTATGTTCAAGGGCCATGGCGACGTTGTGTATTTTAAACACAGACCCAAATTCATACACGCCCATGGTGTTGCGATTAAAAAACTGTTGGGGGGTGGCTTGTTGCGGTTTGTTAGGGTCAAAATCCGGCAGCGACACCATGCCCAAGATTTCACCATTTTTGATGTCAAGCAAAATGGCATTGCCTGCTTCGGCCTGAAAATGCTGAATCGCTTGAGCCAGTCCGGCTTTCATCGCATATTGAACACGGCTATCAAGAGATGTGTATACATCTTGGCCGTGCATAGAAAACGTTTTTTCAAGACCTGACAGGCCGCGTCCATCAATGTCTGTGATGCCCACAATATGAGAAAAAAGGTTCTTTTGTGGATAGATGCGTTTCACATCTTTTTGAAGAAAAAGTCCCGGCAACCCCATTTTGAGAAAGGCTGCCTTTTGCGCAGGGGTGATGTGTCGTTTGATCCACACAAACCCCTTGTTTGACAGAAGGCGTTTTGTGAGTTGATTGCCGTCAAGGTCGGGGAAGCACGCCGTCATTTTTTTAACAACCTCTGCCTTATGGGGTGTTTTTTGAGGATTGGCATAAATGGAATAGGTTTGAAGGCTGCCAGCAATCAGCACACCATGGCGGTCAAAAAAGGAAGCCAGGGCCGGAGGCGTATGCGGCATGCTGTGATCAGGAAGCCATGTGTTTTTGCTGGTCAACAGGCACAAACGCACACCTGCCAACACGAAGAGGCACGAAAACACCCACAACATACCATAGGTGCGACCGTGGCAATCAAGTTCTGATCTAGATATACTCCTCACACTCAATCCTTTCTCAGCTAGAAAGCCCCCTTCATTTGTTCAGGCGTCATGGCAGAAAAATGCAGAAATTGTTTGGAAAGGTGGTCGAGGCGCTCAGGGGCATTGAGGTGCGCCCATTCAAGAGAAAGGAGCCGCATGCGCCCCTGAAGTTCGGTGAGGTGTGCCTGCTGTTTGCTTACATGGTGGCGTAGGCTTGCCACATAATATTTGAAATACATCACCAATAGCCCGGCAAGCAGAAGGTTGCCGATGCCGAAGATCATTTTTTTTGTCATGACCTCACCTCCCGAATCGCCCACCGCAGTTTGGCCGATCGTGCCCGTGGGTTGTGGGCTATTTCTTCGGGCTGAGGTCGTTGAGGTTGGCGGGGCGGCACACGAAAGAGGCTGACCGGTTTTTCGAGGCTTTGAGGCACATGCCGTGAAGGCTGTGTAGGTTGGAGGGGTTTTAAAAACTGTTTCACAAGGCGATCTTCAAGAGAGTGAAACGATACGCACACAAAACGCCCCCCCGGTCGCAGGGCATGGGTTATGTGGGTTAGAGCGGCGGTCAACTCTTCAAGCTCTTCGTTCACCCACAGGCGCAAGGCTTGAAACGTGCGGGTGGCGGGGTGTATGGTGCCTGGTTTGTGGGGCACACTTTCAAAAAGGGAGGTCACATCTTGTGTGTGTTGAAAAGGGCGGGTGCGTCTTTTATCAACAATCTGTCGGGCAATCTGTCGTGATCGGCGTTCTTCGCCAAATTGAAAGAGAATCCGGGCAATCTCTTTTTCTGACCCCTTGTTGAGCAGATCAGATGCCTTTTTTTGGCTGAGGCCCATGTCCATATCAAGCGGGCCCTGTTTGCTAAAGGAAAACCCGCGCTTCGCCTCATCCACCTGGGGAGAGGACAGCCCCAAATCAAACACAGCACCATCGAGGCTTTCGTGGTGTACATAGGTGGAGAGGCTACTAAAGCGTGCATGGTGCAGGCAAAGACGACCGGTTTTAAGGGCTTGATGAAAATGGGTGCGGCCATAGTCAATTGCCGTTTGATCGCGATCTAAGGCAATGACAGTTGCCTGGCTGCTCTCAAGAATACCTTGGGTATAGCCCCCCCGGCCGAAGGTGGCATCGAGGAACACCCCGCTTAACGGCGATAATTTTTCCATCACTTCTTGTTTCATGACAGGGGTGTGGGTGTGTGTCATGCAGCCCCCGCTTTCGACGAGGGAGAGAGGGTGGGCCTAGACACCTTAAGGCGCTCGCGAGCCTGTTGTTGATAGGTATCAAAAAGCTTAGGATTCCACATTTGAAACGTGGGCCCGCGCCCCACAAAAGCCACCTCTGCGTCAATCTCTGCATGGTTTCTCAGGGCCTCTGTCAGCATCACACGCCCCTCACTATCAAAGGTGAGCACATGGGCATCAGCAAAAATACTGGCGGTTAGATCGGTTTGCTCTTCAGAAAAAAGCTGAAAAGCATCTACGCGCGTTGCTAAGTCTTCCATCTTTTCTGAGGCAAATCCCTCAATAGCGGTGTTCACAAGAGATCGAAAAGCAACAAAACCTCGTGTTTCACTGCGGCTTAGCAGAGTGCGAAAGGGGGCCGGCACACTCACGCGGCCCTTTTTATCAACCTTGTTCACAAAGGTGGATAGAAACAAACTCATAAGCCACCCCTTTGCCCAAAAAGGTTGGCGTGATGAAGGCGTGAGAAAAGCCATAAGGATAAAAGATAGGAATAGAGCGAGGTGGCAGTTAAGGACAGAAAGATGCCGCTCACTTCATGCGTCCTTTCAAAAACTGTTTCCAGAAGGGGTCATCTTCTGGCACAAGACTCACGCTGCTGTGCGTATCTTGAATGACATCTTGAGGCGCCGGCGCTTGGGCGGCAGCCTTTTCTGTCGGGAAGGTATCAAGCGTTTTTTCCACCGTTTGTTTCCTGTCGTTTTTATCCATCCACATAAACTCAAAACAAAAGTGACCCTACGTTTCTAAGACTAACATGGGATTTTATGGGAGTCAATGGGACTAGATGGGATTGCGTTGTCCACCGAGTTATCCACATGCCCCTCAATCGCCTTTCACAGTGCTCAGGATGAGAGGGGGTGATCTTATGGTTCAACTTTCTCGGGACCACGAATGGGTTCAGCTGAAAAAAGCGGAAGATTTATCTAAAAACAGCTTCTTAAGTTTGAGGTGTTGTGTTGGTTGCGATTTTTTATAACGGATATATAGACATTTTTTGTTCGG
>CBFICL010000031.1:0-11907 GCA_965661165.1 uncultured Holosporaceae bacterium
CGACACGTACGCACTTTTGATGTACACCCCCTTGACAGAGGCAGGTTTGGCTTTGACCAGCGCATCCACAAACGCCTTCATATTTTGAACCAACACGTCCCCATCAAAACTGGCCTTCCCAATACCGGCATGAACCACGCCCGTTTTGTCTGTTTTATACTCAATCTGACCACCTTTCGCGGCCTGCACAGCTTTGGCCACATCCATGGTCACAGTGCCCAAACGCGGATTAGGCATCAGCCCCCGCGGCCCCAAAAAACGACCCAAACGACCCACAAGAGCCATCATGTCAGGTGTGGCAATACAGCGATCAAAATTTGTCTCGCCCTTCTCAATGCGCTCCACCAAATCTTCGGCGCCCACAATGTCAGCACCGGCCTCCGTGGCTTCTTTGGCTTTGTCGCCGCGGGCAAACACAGCCACACGCACAGATTTACCCGTACCACCAGGCAAGCTCACCACACCCCGCGGGGCCTGGCCACCTTTGGTGTCCACCAAAAGCCTGACGGCCACATCCACCGTTTCATCAAACTTGGCTGATGACGTTTTTTTCACAAGGGCCATGCCCTCTTTGAAAGACACAGCGCCATCCACAGATTCAAGATGTTGACGCATATGACGCATACGCTTTGACATTTATGCACCCTCCGCTATGTTAATGCCCATAGACACCGCAGAGCCGCGCACCATCTGATAGGCGGCCTCCGGAGTGTGGGCGTTCATGTCCTGGATTTTCTCTGCCGCAATCTTTTCAATTTGCTCAGGCGTAATCGTGGCCACAGGCTTATCACGCCCTGTGGCTGAAGACCCTTTTTGAAGACCCAGAGCTTTTTTGATAAAATAGCTCGTGGGCGGCTGTTTGAGAATAAACGTAAACGTGCGATCGGCATAGGCCGTGATCACCACAGGAATCGGCATGCCGGCTTCCATACCTTGCGTCTTCGCGTTGAAAGCCTTACAAAATTCCATAATATTCAGCCCCTTTTGGCTGAGCGCAGGACCAATGGGTGGCGCTGGATTCGCTTTGCCGGCAGGCACCTGCAGCTTAATCTCACCAATCACTTTCTTTGCCATACTTAAGGTCCTTCTGTTTTTTCAATCTGAGAAAAATCTAAATCTACCGGCGTCAGACGCCCAAAAATGGCCACAGACACCTTCACACGCTTTTTGTCCGCATCCACATTTTCTATCAACCCAGAAAACGAAGCAAAAGGGCCGTCTGTCACCTGTACATATTCACCCACAGAAAAGTGATGCGCCTCCTTAGAGGCATCTATCATTTTTTCCACAGAGCTCAGGGCCCGCTCAACATCTGTTTTAGATAAAGGTGTGGGCTTTTCTTTGCCGCCCAAAAACCCTGACACATGATGGACGCTGCGCACCAGGTGCCACGTATCATCCCGCAGCATCATGTTCACCAAGATATACCCAGGATACACAGATTTCGCCACATTCTTTTTGACGCCACGCTTAACCTCAACCGATTCTTTTTTGGGGGCCACAATGTCAAAGAAGCACTCCGAAAGAGACTCTTTGCCCGCCTTCTCCCATATAGACTGGATGACTTTGTCTTCAAAGCCTGAGTGAACATTCACCACATACCACTGAGATGCCTGGGGCGTTGTGTCTTTATTCATCGAATTAACCACTGCACGGCTGAGGAAACGAGGCTATCCACAGCCAGAAAAAACAAAGCAAAAAGGACTACCATGATAAAAACAAAGATGGTTGTGGTCACCACTTCTTGGCGCGACGGCCACATCACCCGCGATGCCTCAAGCCGAACCTGCCTCACAAAGGTCAACCAGGATGTTTTCGCTTTCTCTGTTGTCATCTTTCTTAACAAACCCCCTCAAATCTGGCAGGAGCGGAGGGACTCGAACCCACAACCACCGGTTTTGGAGACCGGTGCTCTACCAATTGAGCTACGCTCCTAAATTCTCCCAACATGGTCTTAAGGCGCACCTTAACGGAGAGACGGGAAGCACGCTCTGTCCTATTCATCAAAAACCTTATCTATTCTTACGAAAAATCACCTCAGAACACAAGGGGGGGACCTACTTTTATTCCCAAAACCCCACACGCCGCACCCCCAAAAGCCGAAAACAAAGGGATTTTACAAAGCCATCGCCAACCAAAATATCCTTAACGCTTAGACCGTTGGAAACGCTTACGCGCCTTGGGCTGACCGTATTTTTTACGCTCCACCACGCGCGAATCAAGGGTGAGAAACCCTTCCCTTTTAAGCGCACCGCGCACCTCAGGCTTGTACAGAGCCAAGGCCTTGGATAGGGCATGACGGACAGCACCGCCTTGACCAAAGGTGCCGCTTCCCTTCACTGTGCACATGACATCAAAACGCCCCACCGCCTCAACAAGGGTTAACGGACGCATCACTAGCGCATGCACCTGCTTTGGAAAATAATCCGCCAAGGATTGGCCATTAATGGTGATACTGCCCTTGCCTGCACGAAGCCACAACCGCGCCACCGCCGTTTTACGTTTACCTGTGGCATAGGCTCGGCCCTGCGCATCCAACACGAGGGTGCCCCCTGAAGACGCATCACTACCACCCGCAGCCTCTTTGCGCACCAACGAGGCTTCGGACGCAGAAGCCGTCTCAGACGATGCCTCCAATGATGTTTTGAGTTCGGATAACTCCGTCACACGCTCTGTCATGATTGTTTTTCCTTCAGCTGTTCACCTTGGCTATCCCCATGAGAGGGACGCACGGCTTTATTTTTTTCATTCATACCCCCAATATCCCACAGCGCCGGTGCCTGGGCTTCATGAGGGTGCGTTTCCCCGGCATAAACCTTGAGGTTTTTCATTTGTTGGCGCCCCAGCGGGTTGCGCGAAATCATCCGCTCCACTGCCTTGCGCACCACGCGCTCAGGGTTCTTTCCTTCCACAATTTCGGTCATCGTTCGCGACTTGATCCCGCCCGGATACCCCGTGTGCCAATGAAACTCTTTTTGATCCCACTTGCTGCCCGTCAAGTGAACTTTGTCAGCATTAATCACCACCACACAATCGCCACAATCCATATGCGGCGTGAACGTAGGCTTATGCTTGCCCCGCAGGCGAAAAGCAATTTGGCTGGCCATGCGTCCTAAAACCAAATCCTTCGCATCCACAAGCCACCACGATTTTTCAATAGCAGACGCTTTCAGTGTAAATGTCTTCATATCATTCAATTCCCATCCATTAACATCATAGTGAAAGACCTGCGCGCCCATGTCAACGCCTCTTGCACAAAAGCGCCTTTTCTGATGGTTTGTACGCCGACAAAAGGTCTTGGGTGCTCTACAGACCCGCCATCAAGCAGTGATTCAGCATGGTTAGCAAAAAATGTTAGGCAAAAAAAATAAAAAATATTGACAATGTGGAAATATTTTGTGACTACTGTGAACATCACGTTTCACGGGATGGAAATAAACGCTATGTATCGCCTCACAAACCTACTTTTATCGGCTTTTGTGGTATCAGCCTCTCTGGCCGCGCCTTTGTATGCACCAAAAAAAGGCTTGGGTGCAATAGCACGAGACGAGAGTCAATTAAAAAAAGACATTGATACCTGGAAAGTACGCGCAGAAAAGGCAATGAAGGTCCAAGACCGCCGACGAGCAGGGCAAGAGATTGATAATCTTCTTAGGGAAGCAGATGGGCTACTTCAAAGATGTGGTGATATAAAAAGAGGAGAGTGGACGCATGAAGTTGAGCAAGTCCAAACAAAACTTGAGCGCAGGGTTGAGGAATTGGCCCAAAGGTAAGCAGTTTTTAGTCACCCTTACAACATATCAATTAGATACAGAAGTGAGTTAAAAGTATGAAAAAGATTTTGTTCGCGATGGCATTGGGATCGGTTGCAACCACGGCTATGGCCGAAACGCCTTCGGGGATGTATGGCGGCCTTAATGTTGGTGGCGTTTATATGGTGGGAACCCAGCATTTGCTTTTTGATGAACCAAGCGCTGCCAATATCGACTATTGGCTTTTTGGAAAAAACAAAGGTAAAGCGGGGTTTGATATCGGAGGCACCTTTGGCGTGCGTAATAAAGACAACGATTTCCTTTGGGGTGGTGAGGCCTTCCTTGGGTATACACCTTGCGAGCAAAAGTTAACAGGCTCTATTGGTGCTCCCTTAGAGATGACAACAGGGGCTAACAGCAGAGTCAAAAGAGGTCTTGAGTTCGGTATCGTCGGCCTTGTGGGCCTTGATATGCAGGATGTTAACTTGTCGCTCAAACTTGGCTTGGGTGCCGCCCAGTTCACCCATCGCTATAGTGATGAGGACACGGCTGAGATGAAAAAATCAAAGATTTCCCCTTCTTTTATCACAGGTTTGATGCTTGAAATGCCTGTGGCCAAGGATTTGAGCGTTCGCTTTGACTATACGCTCTCTTTCCACAAAACGGTCGAAACCAAGATTTTCGAAGAGGATGCTGACATTTACGTTGTGCAAACCTTTGTGGCACCGAAAGTCCACGCCTTCACCGCGGGGGTGTCGTGGTACTTTTAACCGCTTGATCTCAATACATCTCACACCTGTGGGGCCTTCACGCGCGTGAGGGCCCTTTTTTTAAAGGCATGCTTAGGTGGCGCGCTTTGAATAGCCGAGGTCCGAAATAAGTGGCCTTAACCCTCACCTAACACCCCCACTCTGCGGCATGCCACCCACACCTTCCCTTCTCCACGCCCCGCACCTTGGCCCACTTGGCCTTATGAATTTGGCCTTGCCTCATGAAGCTGCGCCTTTGAGTGCGCGCCGCACAACGTGATAATGAAAAAAATATTGACAATATGTCATTTTTTTCTTGACTTTTGGATATTTTTCGTAAAAAGTGCTCATAACCTTTCTCCTAGATGATAGGGAGAAATAACATGCTGCACCCGCATGTGGTTTATAAAGGGGTCTCTTTGGGCCCGATATTGGCGCCAAGGGGGAATGCTTTGGCGCCAGCGCTTTTTATCCCACCCCCACCTCAAACGTGAAGGAGACGACTATGTTTCAGCACCTTTTCACATATCTTGCTGTCTTCATATGCACCCTGAACACAGCTTACAGCATCGGAGACAGCTTCTTTGGGTCTTACGCAGGTAGCAAACGTGTCATATCTTCTCATACCACATCCTCTCAGCTCTCCTCTTATGAAACAAGGGCAGCCATGAAAGCCCGATTCACAGCAGAAAAAGAGGAACTTCAGCAAGAAATAGCCACGCTGAAACACAATTATCAACAAACGCATGCACAAGAGCAAAAAACACACCAACAGATTGTGCACACGCTGCAAGCCTTGCTTATGGCATGCAATCCTCAAGAAGGCCGTGTCTCTCGCATGCTCACCCTTGCCAGAAAAAACCCGACCCCTGAAGATCAGTCTCCCCTTTCTTTTGCAGGGAATGTAGGGAATGCGAAAGTCAGCGCCCTTTTAGACGAAGCTCTCCATGAAGAAGAACATGCCTGCCCAGGCCTGCCTGCAACATCTGCGCAAGAAGAGTCTTGCCATGGGGAGACACAAGCCAATCTGATCAACACCGCCCACAAGGACCTGTTAGTAGCCAACATAAAAGAGGCCCTCAAAGAAACCCCGTGATAAAAAGTGCCTAAAAGGCAAAAAACACACGTTGTGAGCACATTGATGACAAGGGCTCATGCATGTCTTTGTTATTGATTCGTGCGCATAATATTCTATAAAAAACACACATATAAGGCATTTCTCAGACGATCTGCCCCCGGTGCCCCTGCGCATGAAAAAATAATTTTTTCTATGGTTGACTTTCAGGCCTCACATCCTTAATAGTGCCATTGTGACACTATTTGACATAAGGACATTATTGAAATGAAAAAATCCCTTCTGCTCACCACCACCCTTTTCTGCACACTGAGCATGTGTGCATCATCTCTTTATGCCCCTAAACCCGGTCTTGGTGCAACAGCAAGAGCTGCCTCCAGCGCACGAGCTGCCTCCATCGCACGACCAAAAACTGCTAGTGCCAGAGCTGCCTTCATCGCACGACCAAAAACTGCTAGTGCGAGAGGTCCTTGGTTGACTACAAATGCCTTACCTCAGGCCCTAAACCCAGGCAGTAACGAATGGATATGGAAAGTCAAAGGGAGTCCAGAGGATGCCTATGTTTTACGCCTCAACAAACTTGAGGCACATCAAGCCACGGAAACGGAAACACATAAGAGAGGCATACCCTCTCTTTTGAAAATTTCTGACAACGTCGTAGAGACCATTCTGCAAGACGTACCAGAAGAGAAAAGGGGCTTCTTCCTTGCAGCTCCCCTCAAAAGGATTGTGGGCATTTCTTCGCTTAAAAAATACATTTCTGATCGTAAAATAAATCTCAAAAGCCTGTTGGGGACATCTTATAAACAATACGAGAGGATTTTAGAGCATGGCGTACTATGTGATGATCATGCACTGGCAATGCAGTCAGAAGCTAACTTTGTAGAGAAAATTTTTTTCTTGTTGTCTGACTGTGGAGAGAAGTTAGAAGAGCTTGATGATCAAGAAAAGGTGTTAAGATTGGCCTTCGCCCTGTCGGAAGTCAGTGATACCGTGAGTGAGTTTGCGTCTCTGCTTAGGTCTGATCCTGCGTATTTCGATGAGGCTAAAATGGAGACAGTGGGTAAAAAACTTGAAAACCTTGAGGAAGCACGCAAACAAATCTATCGTTATCACAGATTACGCGAAGGAAAAATCACAGAATCCCTTCTGCTAAAGGCTTTTCCCTTTGGTGACTTAACTGATCTGTTGAATTCAGACTATCCTCTTGCCCATATTTTGGTGTCTGAACATAAAGCATGGTTTACCCTTTTCTTGGAGGGCAAGTCCCAGGAAGCTGCCGCCACCTATGCAAGAGATGTGATGTCAACACACCCCTCTATTACGTCTATACCCAACAAAGGTCTGAAACTATTAGATGACACGACTGCTTACACAAACATCTACGGTGTCATCAATACCTTTTATGACGCCTTTCCTAGCGACCCTAAGCTGGGCGAAAGAGCGGAAAAGAAATTCCCCGGCATTCTGGAGAGGTGTGCAACCTCATATGCGTGGTTAAAGGGATATGAAGAGGGTCACATCTTGGATTCCGTGAACCGTTTCTCAGAAGCATACACCCAAAACAATCAAAAAAGACAAGAGGCAATTCGAGATTTGAGCGGCAGGATCTCCCGTGATTCTAGCTCCGCTCTCAGCATAGAAAGAGATTTAAAAAACCACAGTTTTTTTGAGACGGTGTATGAGTCTTTTCAAGAGGCGGTGACAGCAAGCAAAAAAAAGAATGACCAGCAGTTCAACACAACCGTAAAGAAGGGACAGTGGCCACAAGATGTTGAGCCGGATGCCGAAAGATTGATGAAGTGCTTAAAGGAATCAGAGCTGGATCAACTCTATCAAACCAAGGCGCTGTTCCTCGACGCGCTTAGGGAAGCAAAAGAATCAGTTTGGGTTGATCATGTTAGGCTTATGTCAAAACCTGGCGTACCATGGCTGACGTTGTTGGGCAAGATAGAAAATTGCGCCCGAAATTTGCTGGCCATCAATGATGATCTGGCTACTCCCTTATATAAGGGTGGAAAAGATATCGATCTTATAACGGGCGTAAGCAAAGATCAGAAGACTTGGGAGGCTTTTACGGAAGGGGATATGAACCCTTTCAAACAACCCGCTCCGACAATGTCAAAAACAGTAAACACAGATGACTGGTCAGTCACAATAACTGATGAGGATACGGATGATGAGGATACGGGCTGGGAAGATTTTGATCGTGAGAAAGAGTTTGCATTAGGGCAGGTCGAACATGTGAATTTTGACCTGTATCAAACGAAACAAGAGAGAAGAGAAGAGCGCGATCAAAGGTCAAAAGACTTTTTCAACCATGCGAGAGAGAGGCTTGAATCTGAGGATGCTGGAAGACTCTTCTTGAAGAATCTGGAGGATAACACATTGCGGTCAAGCCTATCATTGCCTCCTCTCAACGTATCGTCGGAGAACGTTGAAAACAAGGCGGGAAACAATGACGCACCAAGCGCCGAAAGTCATCAATCTTTCCCCCCTCTAAGCTCTCTGGCCAATATAGGAGAACCCGGAGATAGCGAAACCTCCGAAGAGTCCTCATCTGGGGAGGAGAGTGAAGAAGATAAGGAATGAGGAACCCTTGATAAGGAGGCCTGGCTTTTGGGGAGCCTGACTTCCTAAAAACACAAAAAGATGGGGGCGCTTTTCAAAAGTGCCCTTTGTTTTTTCTCCATAGGCGCCACGGGTAGACGAACGCCAAGACTGAACCACAGCAAGCACGACATCATAGCCAGGCTTCGGCGATGAAACGTGTTTAATCATGGCCAAACCTCATGCATAGCAGGCATTCATCATAGCAAAGCTTCCATCACGGCAAGGGTTGATTCTGAGCACCGGGCTTCATAGAATAGGGCCAGAAATCATCAGTGAACCATGTTATGCCCACACCCCCTGCTTTAGAGACACCTTCTGCCAAGCCTCGATCTTCAAGGCCCCACTCTGTTTATATCAAAACCTATGGCTGTCAGATGAATGTTTATGACGCCACGCGTATGGCCGATGTGCTTAAAACCGTGGGTTATGAGGTGGCGCCCGGACCTGAAGAGGCCGACCTTGTGTTGCTCAACACCTGTCACATTCGTGAAAAGGCCTCAGAAAAAGTGTTCTCTGAATTGGGGCGCTTGCACCAGCTGCAAAAAAAGCGCACGCGGCCCATGATGTTGGGCGTGGCCGGGTGTGTGGCCCAGGCTGAGGGCAA
Organism: uncultured Holosporaceae bacterium; assembly: GCA_965661165.1. Taxonomy (GTDB): domain Bacteria; phylum Pseudomonadota; class Alphaproteobacteria; order Holosporales; family Hepatobacteraceae; genus Hepatobacter. The sequence continues at coordinate 8,794 of CBFICL010000031.1, forward strand.
AGAAATCCAACGACGTGCGCCCTATGTTAACTTGGTGTTTGGCCCGCAAACCTATCACCTGTTGCCGTCTATGCTGAAAGAGGTGGAAACCCACGGCCCTTCTCATAAAGTGTTGATGCTGGATTTTCCCGCCACCTCTAAATTTGATTTTCTGCCCGAAGAAACGTTGGATAAAGGCCCTGTATCGTTTTTGACCATTCAAGAGGGGTGTGACAAATTTTGTACCTATTGCGTGGTGCCCTACACCCGCGGCATCGAAGTGTCGCGGCCTGTGGATGATGTGATGGCGGAAGCCGTGCGTTTGGTGGAAGGCGGCGCCCAGGAAATTGTGGTGCTGGGGCAAAACGTCAGCGCCTATCACGGCCAGGGGCCTGACGGCACCCATTATGGCTTGGGCGACTTGCTGCGGGGCCTGTCGGTGCGTCTTGAAAAGGCTGGGCTGAAGCGATTGCGGTACACCACCTCTCACCCGCGCGACACGCAAAGCGATTTGATCAAAGCCCATGGCGAGCTGGATATGCTGATGCCCTTTTTGCACCTGCCGGTTCAGTCAGGCTCAGACCGGGTGCTGAAAGCCATGAACCGTCAACACCCCCGGGCACGCTATCTTGATGTGATTCAACGCTTTCGCCAGGCGCGCCCCGACATCGCGCTGTCGTCAGACTTTATTGTGGGCTTTCCCGGCGAGACGGAGGAAGATTTTGAAGACACCCTCTCTCTCGTGCGCGAGGTTGGCTATGCCCAGGCCTATTCGTTTAAGTATAGCCCACGGCCAGGCACCCCCGGCGCTTTGCGTGAGGACCAAATCCCTGAAGAGGTGAAGGCCGAACGCCTGGCGCGCCTGCAAGCCCTGTTGAATGCGCAGCAGCTTGCGTTTAATCAGAGGTTTGAAGGCCAAACGGTGGAAGTGTTGATTGAACGTCAAGGGCGCCTGCCCCACCAATGGATTGGCCGCACACCGTATATGCAATCTGTGCACATCACCGCCGAAGGACTGCACAAGGGCGCCATGGTGAAGGCCCACATCACCAAAGGGTTGGCCAATAGCCTTGAGGGCACATGGATGAGGCACGCCGCCTAACCCCATGGTCATGGAAAAAATAGCGGGGTTTCCTTCAGGCACAGAGGTGTTTTGGCTGATGGACCGCCTCGCCTCTCTCCCGGCAGCCCACACTGAACGTGATCCACACACACCTGTACCCACCTGGATTCATGTGGAGGAAACAGAAGACGCGTGCGCGCGCACACAGGCCCTGTTTGCCACGCTGGTGCCCCACGTGCCCTCTGTGCATCTGCCCACCTTAGGCGCACTGAACACCACGTTGCCCCTGCCGCTGGAGAGCTTGTTGCCGCATGGCGAGGCTTTTGCCCCACACACAGTTCATCCCTCGTCTGTAAACGCGCAGCTCATTGTGTGCACACCCTCTGTATTGCGCCGATCATTGGGCCAGGCCTTGGTCAAGCCACGCTACCTCACGGTGAGTGTAGGGCTCACCTACGACAAGCTTTTGATGGCGCTGCCTTCCTTGGGCTATCGCCGCACTGATGTGGCGCACAGGCCTGGTGATTACGCCGTGCGCGGCAGCTTGATCGATATCTTTCCTCCACAAGGGCAGCCCAAACGCATTGACTTTTTCGGTGATGATATTGACACGATCACCTCGTTTGACCCGCTCTCCCAACGGCGCACAGACGTGTGTAAGGCTTTTACCCTTGCCCCGGCTCATCCTTTTTGCGGCGCGGATGATAGGACACACCACCCTCACCTGCGCGACAATCCTGCACTCACAGAATACCTCACCTCGCTGATCGCCGCCATCGACCACAGTGTGCCAGCCGATCTTGTTCGCCTGTGGCCCCTTGTGGACACCCCGCTTTTGTGGCCGCGCCATCTTCCTGTGTTAGGCCTGAGCTTTGCTTTGCCTCAGTGCCTGGATGGGCACCTCACCCATGAAGACCGTTGTGCCACAAACACCCTTCTGGCGAGCTTGCCTGGGCAACCGTCTTTAGCGGATCTTTGGTATGATGGTCCCTTAGACACCCTGGTGACAGGGGTGCCCACCTATGGGTTCACCCCCCACGCCGCCTTAATGAAGGTGCGGCTTCTGCCTCCGTTAGGTTTTAAAACCACCATGCGCACACAAGAGGCCCTGGACACGTTGCTCACGCACAGCCAAACCAAACGCCTGTTGCTCACGGCCCACACAGATCAAGGATGCGCCCGCTGGGCTGCGTTTCTCAAAGCCCATAAACAAGCCTTTCAGCGCGTCCCGTCGTGGGAAGCCTTTTGTGCACTTTCCCGCAAAAAATGGGGATTGCTTCAGACGCCGCTGACCCACAACCTGACAGGCGATGATTGGTGCCTCATCACAGAAAAGGGGTTTTGGCCCAGCCCCCTCAAAAAAACCCGAAAGGCCAAACGGGGGGATCTTGTGTTGTCTGATTTTGCCTCCCTTCACGCAGGGGATTATGTCACCCACGAAGATCACGGCATCGGCCGCTATGAGGGCCTGGAAACCCTCACCGTGAACGGCGTATCCCATGATTGCCTCAAGCTCAGCTATGCCGAAGGGGATCGTTTGTTTGTGCCGGTGGAAAACATGCGCGCCGTGATGCGTTATGGCGCCGAAGCGTCTCACCCACCCCTGGATCGATTGAGCTCGCACGTGTGGCACAACCGCAAAGCGCGCGCCGCCAAAAAGGCAGCAGAGGTGGCTGAGTATCTCCTCACCACCGCGGCCCAAAGGAGCCTGTGCACCATAAAAGGGTTATCTCTTGACGACCCCACGCCCCTTCAGCGTTTTGAGGAAGGCTTTCCTTTTTTGGCCACCGACGATCAACAACAAGCCATTGACGACACCTTGAAGGATCTGGCGCGCCCTGTGCCCATGGACCGCCTGGTGTGTGGCGATGTGGGGTTTGGCAAAACCGAGGTAGCCTTAAGGGCCGCGTTTATGGCCGCCTCTTCCGGCATGCAGGTGGCTGTGGTGGTGCCCACGACCCTGTTGGCCCGCCAACATGCACGCAATTTTGAGCACCGCTTTGCCCAGACGGGGTTTTCGGTGGGTCAACTCTCCCGCCTTGTCCCTCCGCGCGAAGCAGCGCGTGTCAAAA
>CBFICL010000032.1:0-11236 GCA_965661165.1 uncultured Holosporaceae bacterium
CGTGGCCCTATGGCTATGATATGCGCAGAACATGCTATTTTCAGGGCATCGGCGCGAAGGGGTTTTGCCTCACCCCCCCTCATCTGCGGCGCGCCCCACCGCCCTTGTGGCGCACGATGTGGATGGAGCCATGGCGTGAACGCCTGACTCATGTTCTGTTTGAGGTCTTGCCCATGCCTCACGCCAGCGTGGCTGCGGCCCTTCTCACAGGCCACACAACAGGCTTGCCTTCCTCTTTGCGCGCTGATTTTGCTGATGCGGGCATGGCCCATTTGCTGGCCATCTCAGGCCTTCATATGTCGATTGTGGCCGGGCTTGTCTTTTTTATGGTCTATAGCCTACTCGGCCTGTGGCAACGGGCCGTGCTGTTTTGGCCCCTGCATAAAATGGCAGCGATGGCCACCATTCTTGGCACGTTTCTCTATCTTCATCTCTCAGGCGTCCATATTCCTGCGACGCGTTCCTTTTTTATGACCACCATGGCCATGATAGCCCTTTTGCTTGATCGATCGCCTTTATCCTTAAGGCTGGTGGCTTTTGCAGCCACCTTTATTCTTATTTTTCGTCCTGAAAACTTACTATCACCCAGTTTTCAACTCTCTTTTGCAGCCGTCACCAGCCTTGTGGCGGTGTTTGAGCGAGTCAAAGCGCCCACGCGACTTCACCAGCGCTGGTTTCACACGGGCCTTTCGTGGCTGGGGATCAGCCTTTTGTCTACCGTGATCGCGGGGCTGGCCACCCTCCCCTTTACAGCCGCCACCTTTCATCAGGCCACCCTGCTGGGCATGGTGGCTAACCTGGTGGCCATTCCCCTCACCACCTTTGTGGTGATGCCGTTAGGGATAACCCTTATATTATGTTCACTGGTAGGCCTGGCTTCCTGGGTAGCCCCTTTCTTGACCTTGGCGCTCTCAGGGCTGATATCTATCGCTCACACCGTGGCGGCTTGGCCCCTGGCTTCTGTCACCGTGCCGGCAGGGGCGCCGTGGGCGTTGGCGCTTATCACCCTTTCAGGACTGTGGATGCTTTTATGGCAAACGCCCCTGCGCTGGCTGAGCACGCCCCTCTTATTAGTCGGGGTTTGGGCCCTGTGGACACCTCACCCCCCCCACATTTTTATGGAAAGTGAGGGCAAATGCCTGGCTTACTTTGAGACCTCAAGTCGCACCCTCTGGGCCTCATCCCTGCGCAAGGGCCGGTTCGCCCTTGATACGTGGCAAAAAGTCACAGGCGCCACAACCTTGCGCGCCTTACCGTTTCAAAGGCCTGACCCCCCCTGGCTGGGCAACGCGCATGGCTGTTTTCAGCGCACCCCCAAAGGCATCAACCTTTTACTCGCCCAAAGCACGCGTCACCTTCCCTTTTGCGGCGCGTCAGATATTGTATGCGCCCTCGAGCCGTTGCGTTTTAGATGTGAAGGAGGGCAGCAAAAACTGCGCCTCGACCGTTTTTCTGTGTGGCGTGAGGGAAGCGTGTGTGTGTGGCTTGCCCCCAACAAAACCTTTCTCAAGCGCTCTTGTTCTGATCTTCAAGGCCGCAGGCCGTGGACATACCAGCCGCCGCTTCACAAAAAGCGCGCGCATCACAATAACAAAAAACGGCACACCCCTCATCACAAAGGGCACACCGTCTTTTTTAGACCCACAAAGATTAGGTCAATCGCGCTAACGAATCCTCAAGGCGCCGCCACCGCAAATTTGGCCACTTCTTTTGAAAAGTCATAGGGCTGGTAGTCTTCAATGCCGACCTTATCATTGGCATCACGATCAATGCTCCATCCTGACATCAACGACATGCCTTTTCCTTGGCAAAATGTATTGAGGCTGGTTTGGTTGGCCAGGGTAAACACTTTGTCGTTATCGTGTTTGCCAAACATGGGACAGGCCCCCATATGAGTCCAGATCTCATCATCCGACCACTCATCGCTGAAGACTTCCTTGATCTGCCCATGCGCAGCTTCTAACGCGACCACCGAGGCATCATAAAGATTATCACCAGAGCCCTCACCAAAATCTTTCAGAAAGCACTGCACCACGGTAGGCACCACCCCATTGTCTGACAAAAGCTTCAAGAAAATTTCACCATAGCGCGTAAAACCCTGCACGTCAGCAGAGGCCTTCACCGGCAACGTATAGATAAGCTGCGTGTCAGGACGATCTCCCATAAGCCTGACCACGGCTTCTACATGGCGTCCTAAGGCTTCGGTGTCGGCCAAAAACCCACCGGCATAGTGAAAGTCCAACGTCTTAACACCATAGTTATCAAGAATGCCTTTGTAGATATCAGTCAGTTTGTTGGCATTCATAGACGCATTAGCGGCCGGCGGCAACCCATAAGGCCCACCAACTGAGATAGCGCTGTCAGGATAGGTGCTCAAAAACTGACGCAGATAATCTGACTCCACAGCATCACCCTCTTCATTAATGTCTGTGTTCGGATTGTAGATGACTCCATGACCCGCCCAGCAGGCTTTATCTTCACGAGCTTCAACAAATCCAGCGATCAGCGATGTCAATCCGGCTTTATCCACCATCTCCATGGCACTGATCTCTTTGGATCCCACTGCATTCACATAAGGAGCCGCTCTGCGATCAGCAGGTTCCGAACCCGATGTGGTGGTCACAAAAAGCGTTTCAGAGGCAGCTGATTTATTGCCGGCCGCATCAAACGCCAACACCGTGCATCCATAGGTCTTATCAGATAACAAGCCAGAAATTTTTGTAGAGGTGGATACCGTGCCCATGGTGGATGAAGACGCCATATCATCGTAAGGATAGTAGGTCACGTTATAACCCACAACGCCCACATTATCGGTGGAAGCATCCCATCTCAACACAAAACTACGGGGCTTTACATTTTCTGACACCAGTACCTGTGGAACCGTGGGCGGCTCATCATCCCCCTCGCCTGTGGCAGGATCAAAACCGTTAACCGTAAAATCTGCAGGAAGAGATGCGCTCATGCCTGTGCCATCTGAAAAGTTGAAGCCTAACTTGACGCTCTTGGCCCCCCCCGCTTTCAACGGCAAGAGTGTGTCTGAAAAATAACATACCCAGTCTGAGGGTTTGTCGTTCCTCTCTTCCTTCAGAAGAAAACCTCCCGTCCCTGTGTCTTGAACGGGTTGATACTCATGGGAAAAACCCAACTTCACATAATCTAAGTCTTGGGGGCCCAAATTTTCTACCGTTACGGAACAAGCGCGATACCACGCATCATCACCATCCCACGATGCATCGACCTTTACCACGGGATCCACAGCCTGCACCGCTGTCACGCAGCCCACAAGCATCAAAAAAACATAAAAAACGTATAACATATTGATAAACCTCAACTTTTTACACCTCAGGCCTTTTTTATCTAAAAAAGATAACAAGTCAAGATTTTTATAAAACTTTATTCAAACCGTGGTTAAAGCCTTAAAGGACATGCCCCCTTCCGCCCTTCACCGCGCATAGATCATTGTGGTTATGCAAGCATAAAAAAACGGCGCACCCTTAAAAAAAGGACGCCGCTCATCAAATGCGACCCTGATGGTAAGCAGGGCAGCAACAATAACCTCAGGCTAAGGAAAATTGAGCCACTTCTTTTGAAAAATCATAGGGCTGATGGTCATTAATGCCCACCATACTCTTGGCATCACGGTCAATACTCCACCCTGACATCACAGGCATACCCTTCTCCCGACAAAAAGTGTTGAGATTTTTTTGATTTTCCAGCGTAAAGACTTTCCCGTTGTTGTTTTTGCCAAACATCGGACATGCGCCCATGTGCCCCCAAATTTCTTGGTCACTCCACTTATGACCAAAGGCTTTCTTCATATGGGCATGAGCACCTTCCAGGGCCAAAACAGAGGCTTCAAATAAATTATTACTTGACCCAGCTCCAAACTCCATCAACATGCATTGCACAACGTTAGGGAAAATAGCTTCTTCAGCCAAAAGAGTCAAAAAACTTTCACCATAATAATTAAACCCTTGTAATCCTGGAGATCCATCCACAGGAAGTGTATAGATGATACGTGTTGTAGGCCGATGCTCCAATAGTTTACGTATCGCCTGTGTATGGAGCATGAGTGCACTTGTGTCAGCCAGAAAGCCTCCTTCATAATCAAAATCAAGCGCTTTGATGGCATAGTTGTCCAAAATCCCCTCATAAAGGCTGCACAACTCATCTTGTGTAATCCCTTTAATAGAAGCCATCGGCAAACCAGAAGCACCACCAATAGAGATAATGCTTTCAGGGTACTCAGCAAAAAATTGGCGGAGGTAGTTTGATTTTGTTGCATCAGCTGATTGCTCTATCCCTGTGTTAGAATCGTACACAAAAGAATAGCCTCCCCAGCAGGCTTTCTTTTCACGTGCCACCACAAATCCTGTAAATAAACCCATAACACCAGAAAGACCGACCATAGCCGACGCATTAGGTGTGGGATAACTCAAAGCATCCACGTAAGGTAAGGCCTTTCTGCCTGTCACGTCAGGTGTTGCCCCCTCTTGGCTTGTAATCACAAAAAGCGGTTCAGAAAGATCAGATTGATTGCCCGCCCTATCAAAAGCTGACACACGACAGCTGTAAGTTTCTTCGGGCGCTAACCCCTCAATCTTGATAGATGTCAGGGCTGTCGATACATTAAACACTGAATCTTCTTGAGAGACAGGATGATAATGAACATTATAACCCACAACGCCCACATTATCAGTTGATGGGCCCCACGCAAGCAGAAAACTGTAGGGTTTGATACTTTGTGCTTCCAAGTTCTGAGGCACAGACGGGGGTATTGTATCTTCTGTTGGAAAGTCTTCTTGATCATTAATGATGAAAGATTGAGGTGGATCTACATCATTGCCAAGACCATCTGAAAAATTAAAACCAATCTTAACGCTTTTCTTTTCACCCGCTCTGATGGGTAAGATCCAATCCGACACATACGTGGTCCAATAACTCCGCCCATCATTCATACTCTGCAGGGCAAAACTATCTGTACCCGTGTGCCGAAAGGGTTGATGCTCATAAAAAAAGCTTAATTTGACATATGACATATTTTGAGGGCCAAGATTTTTCAAAGTCACCACACATGCACGATACCACTGCCCCTCTGCTTCCCAATCTGCATGAGCTGAGACAACAGAAAGATTATCAACAGCTTCTTCCTTAAAGCCAATGCCATAAGCGCAGTGAGCCATCCCCAACACGATACAAAAAATAAACAACATAACCATAAACACCTTGACTAACATTGATTCATTTTTTGCACAAAAAAGATTAAAAATCAAAGTGTTATCGCATGTTAATGCGTCAAACCCGTATATGCATTATACACAAGGCACATTCCTGATCCAACCATGATCAAAAAATTCATACATAGCTCACCGAAAAAACACTGCATGAGTGCCGGGGTAAAAAATAAGTCAATGCACACACAACAGAACACAGGATCGATGTGCATGTTTATGAAGGCTAAAAAGTTTTAACGTCGTTGCGGTAGGTGCGATAAATGTTCAACAGGCCGGCAATATTGCCAAACAACAAGAACGCAATCAGGCCCCACGGATCTGAATGCAGCCACTCATCCAAAAATGTGCCCACACCATACCCCACAAGGACAGCGACCAACCACTCAAGGGCCACACGCCAGCCCAAAGAAAACCAGGCACCCCAATGAGTGTCGTGCCGCTTGGCAGGATGCCCGTTTTCTTCAAGTTTGATAATTTTTCGTTTCACGCTTTTGATCTCGATCATGCCTATCCCCTGTATATGATGCGATACTATGTTTAAGTTTGAGAAAATCATGCCACGCACCTCGTTTTTGTAAAGGTGATCTCAAAAGGTACGCAGGATGAAAGGTGACAATGGTTTTTATGGGACCGGATACGTAAGGGTTTTGATACACATGAGGCTTGCCCCGCATGCGTGTGATGCCCTCTTTGGATCGCAGCAACGCACGCACGGCCGTGTTTCCCAATAATACTAATACCGCCGGACTCACCAACGCAATGTGTTTTTCAATAAGCGGCAAACAGGCGGCAATTTCTGCTGGCGTGGGCACGCGATTGCCGGGCGGACGCCATGGCACAATATTGGCAATATAAACATGGTTGCGATCCAGCCCAATGGCGGCCAGCATCTGGTCTAAAAGCTGGCCCGATCGGCCCACAAACGGTTTGCCCTGGCGATCCTCTTCCGCGCCCGGGGCTTCGCCTACCAGCATCACGCGGCTTTGCGGGTCACCATCTGAAAACACGGTTGTCTGCGCCGTTGCTTTTAAGTCACAACCGGCAAAGGTATCGACAAAGGCGCGCAGATCCTCAAGGGAGGCAATATCGCGCACAGATGCTTCGCCGTTCGGCACAAGAGATGAAGATGAAACGGGCAAAACTGGTGGCGTCATGACCGGCGACACAGAAGAAGTCACCGAAGAGGGGGCCGCAGGTGAAGCCACAGGCAAGGGCAAAGACGAAGACGTCTCTGCGAAAGATGTTTGTGGATCACACGTTTGTTGATCATGCGCAAAAGAGGCAATAGATCGTAACGAAGGCATCGGCGCACTCACCGGGAAAAAACCCTCGTCAACCCCCCACTCATGATACAGCCACAAACGATCGGCCAAAGAAGACACCCTAGACACGCGAGCCCCCCATGCTGGTCACAAGCAATGGATCAGCGACGATCCCCAAACAAGCGCAGCAAGGCAAAAAACATGTTGATGAAGTCAAGATATAAAGACAACGCCCCCAAGACAACAGATTTTTTTCGCACATCCTCTCCAGCACTGGGTTGATAGAGCCTGGCAATCATTTGCACATCATAGGCTGTAAGCCCGGTAAACACCAAAACCGCAATCACAGACAACGCCATCTGCAAAGGCGTGCTGCCCACAAACAGATTCACAACCGAAGCCAACACAAGACCCAACACCCCCATAAACAAAAAGGATCCCCAGTTCGTGAGATCACGCTTGGTGGTATACCCATAAAGGCTCATGCCGCCAAACATGCAGGATGTAATCAGAAACACACGTGCCACGCTTTCCATGGTGTAAATAAGGAAAACAGACGATGTGGTAGCACCCATAAGGGCCGCATACCCCCAAAACAGCATCTGCGCTGTAGACGCACGCAACCGGCCAATGCTGGCCCCCAAGGTCACAGGCACCGCCAATGTGGCAATCAATAACACCCACACAAGAGGCGTCCCTAAAATCACACGATAAAGAGCGGGTGTACTGGCCACAACATAGGCCACCAGGCCCGTCAAGGCCAACCCCAACCCCATGGTAGAAAACACTTTTTGCATATAGACGCGCAAGCCTGCGTCAATCAAAACGCCGCCACGCCCCACCGACTTATTCAACGAACGATCCATGACTTTTTCTCCTCACTCACCACATACCCGAAAGGGCACACTCCGAGTGTATGCCCATTATATCGAAAAATCAAAAATAAAATCACCTTGGCCCAATAATACGCCCCTCTGCATAAAAATGCGCACAATGACAAGACGTAACGTGCGTTTAGCGTAACATGCGCTTAGCCATCGCTATACACAGCAAGGTTTGCATAAAAAGAAGGCCATGGCGCGCACCCCGTCAAGATTTTGATCAAATCACCATCATCACCATCGAGAAACGCATCCAACACAGGCCACATCTCTTCAGGCGCACGCGCCAAGCATGCGTGCACAAAACGGCTTACCAGCACATCTGCTTCCCGCATGCCCCTGTGGGTTCCCTTGAAATGCAAACGTTTTTTCATGGCTACTGACATGATAAACGCACCCCAATCCTTAAATGTGCGAAGCTTTTTTCTTTGCGTAAGCCCCCGCAACGGCCAAGGCCACACCTTCGCCAAAAGCGTGCGACCCGCGCACTTTTTCTGCCAGGCTCAACAGCTGTTCTTTCTGCTTTGCGCGCGCTTGGGGGTGTTGCAACAAATAGTTTACATGGGGCCAAACCCCTTCTTCACAGCACGCCTCTTGCAAACATTCAGGCACCGCCGTGGTCCCTAGCAAAATGTTGGGTAAACTGACAACCGGCGTTGTGAGCACGCGGCGCAGCCCCCACGCCAACAGCGGCGTCACCTGATAGGCCACAACCATGGGACACCCCGCCATGGCCAACTCAAGCGTGGATGTGCCTGAGGCCACAAGTGCCAGCGTAGCAGCACGCATAAGCGACAGGCGCTGTTTCACATCCTCAAAAGCCACCACATAAGCCTTCCCCAAAGAGAGGTCCACATATTTCTGCACCTCTTGTTTCAGATGCGGCAGTGTCAACACCACAATTTGCGGCGGTGGGCTACAAGTCTGAGCCTTTTGCCCGATGGTTAAGAACAGAGAGGCCATCGCTTTCAATTCTTGCGTACGGCTCCCCGGCATCAACAGCAAAATGGGACGCTTAGACGAAAGGCCAGGACACAGTGTTTCTAAGGAGATATCCCGTGAAGCATCATACCCCCAATCTGCTGTGGGATGGCCCACGAAGGTGGTGGCCAGACCATGCTTTTCAAAATAGGGTCCCTCAAACGCAAACAACGTGCAGAGATGATCGAGAAAAGCCGCCACGTGACGCGCGCGTCCTGGGCGCCAGGCCCACACAGACGGGGCCACGCAATGCACCTTCACCAAGGAGGACGGCGCACTTTTCGCCAGACGGAGCGTAAAATCAGGTGCATCTATGGTGATCAGGATGTCTGTCTGACGGCGTCGCAATAGGCGCTTCATCTTGATAAAAGTCCGCACAAGGGTTAGCCCCTTTGTCAAGAAAGACAACCCACCCAGGCTCAAGGTGACCAAAGACACCTCAGAAGTAAACGCGCCAACCTTCATCATGCAAGGCCCACCGATGCCCCAGAAGGTGTAGGCCGTACCGCTTTTCTTCAACGCCTCAATCACAGCTTTGCCCAGCACATCACCCGAGGGCTCACCCACCACGATGCACACCGACAAAGGCCGCGTCTGACCGCGCTGTTTAGGCACGACTTTCTTTACACCATCTTTATTTGTCACCACAAAAAACATCCCTCACGATAAATGAATCCTCACACCCCCCACATGATCAGCCCTTCACGGTCTGCGAATGCTTTCATGGGTGCCGGTTCTAAGAAAATAATCTGTTTCGCGCGAAAAGCAAGGCCTGCGAAGCCATAATCCAGCAAAAATCTGAGGGTCTGTGTGCCCACCACCGGAGGATCCAACCGCACATCCTGTGTTTTTTTAGCGCTTTTAATTAAAAAAGCCTTTTTATGCTCACGCATCAAGGGCTGTGTGCGCTGAATCAGCCCATCTGTGCCCTCCGCAGCTTCAATCCCCACAATCCAACCTAATTCTGTAACAAGCGCTTGCCCCACATCAAAAGGGGACAACGCATCTAATACATCAAGACCTTTGCGGATATGGTCTTGATCTTCACGGGTGGGCACGTGGACAGAAAAAGCACCCGCGCCAGGCAGGGTGTGAGGTAAAATTGACTGTGGGCTCACCACCTCCATGCCTTCTTTGGCCAATTGTGTGGCGAGAAAACGGAGCCAATGATCATCCCCTTTCGGTTGTTTCATGAGGGCACCCAACCAGCGGCTTCCCTGCCAATCTACACGCAGTGAACTTAATGAAGGACGCTGAAACGCCCCGGCCATCACCACCTGGGCCACGTGATACTGACGCAGAAAATCTAGGGCCTTTCCCACCTGCCCCAGCGATAGGGAGAGGTGAGGTGCTGACCAGGTGGCCTCCTTATGATCCTGCCCATAACTGAGCACCACAAAAGACCGGCCTTCTTCCTGCAGCCGCCGCGCGAGCAGAAGGGGAAACGCCCCTTCCCCTGCAATGATGCCTAGGGCTGTCATGGCAGCTCCTTATTTCGCCCTGATGATAGATCAAGGCTAGCACACCCTGCCGCATTGCCCTAGCTCTTTTTGGCGAAAGCATCAAAGCCGCTAACAAAGGCCTGACGCCATGAGCAAGGGGGAAAATCTAGTATCCTCAAGACGGGATCCACAGCATGCCCCCTGCAGCCCACCTACCATGACCTGCTTTTTTGTTGTTGACAAATGGGCATGTTTTGATAGGTTGCGAGCGAAAGTGCTTCATGGAAACCTAGGTTCATGAACAGGAAGATTATCAGCGTGGCAACGATGGTGCTGTGCCTTTTCTTTGCGAACACCCTCCTTGCGGGCACAAGAGGAGATGATAGCGAAGCAGGCCCGGCTGAAAGCCATGCATCTGAGATGCGTGTGCGCCGTGATGACCCTGAAAAAGCTGGTGCCCTCATGCCGAAGGCTAAACAAACGTTTTTTCAGCGTATGCAACCTAGAGACACCTGTTGGCTCACTGTCCGCACGTGTGAGAAAGGACAACCTTCACAAGAAGCCGCTCTGTACCATTGCGTGCCCCCAATAGACACCTCCTACACGGGCACTCTCTTTCGTATCTTCACACAACGGTTCGACTCTTTATCACCTCTTAAGAAACAAGATGTGCCCTCAACGCTTTCTACGGCGTCGTCTGTGGATGATGTGTATGGTGTGCTTACACAGCTGCTCGCCACAGGCAGCCAAAAAGAAGAAAAAGAAGAATACATTCTCTATTGGGTCTGTCATGAAAAGTATTTAAGTCAACGGTGCCAGGCCGTCTTCCCACCCCTGCGCAGCGAACACCTTACCTGCCTTTATTTTGGATCTGGGTTTTTATCTTCTTATCACCTGCAGGGCGTTGATACCCCTAACCTTAAACGGTGTATCTATGCACAGGAAAGCCCTGGCTTGGCGGACACCAAGAAAGCCAGTCACCCTGCAAAAAGCGATGTTGGTCCTGCTGGCGCCCAACACTTTGGAGAAGCCTTCTTTCCTGCCATTGCCATCACAAAAACCGCGGACATTTTTTCAGTAATAGATGTGAGTATGCTCACCATGCATCCTTTTCCCCATGACCGCCTTTTCCCTCACCACGGTGATACGTTCTCTGGCGTCACGTTTTGGGGACGCTTTATTGCCATTCCCCGCCGCAGCCTTGACAGGGCACAAGGGCCATGCCCACCTACTCTTTTTTGTGCTGGGCATGAGTGGGGCTATGTTGACTCTCTTTCTTCTTCAAAATCACCCACACGCATGCCTCAAAGCCGTGGTTCAAAAGGAAAACGGGCAAATACCCTTGTTGGTAGCAGGGAGAATTCAGTGGTTTCGTTGATTCCTGAGCGTGAAGACCCTATAGAGGAAGATCCTCTGACACAAAGGTTTTCTAGCCC
>CBFICL010000033.1:0-10339 GCA_965661165.1 uncultured Holosporaceae bacterium
ATAAAATTAAGGGGCGCTGGTATTATCCCCAAAAGCATTACGAGCTGACAGAGACAGGCATGGCCTCTTATTATGGTCGCGGGCATGGTGCGCACGGGTTGCCCACCGCCACGGGCGAGCGTTTTTGTCGCTATCAAATGACTGCGGCCCACAAAACGTTGCCCTTGCCGTGTGTGGCGCGCGTGACCAACTTGAAAAATGGTCGTCAGGTTGTCTTAAGGATCAATGATCGTGGTCCGTTTATTCGCAACCGTATTCTTGATGTCAGCTCTGCGGCCGCCAAAGAGCTTGGTTTTTACCACCAAGGGTTAGTGCGTGTACGTCTGGAAACCTTGGTGGCTGAAAGTATGGCGTTGCCTGAAAACCGACCGGGGGGTGTGAGAAAGCGAAAATCCAAGAGGTGTGGGCGCCCTCGTCATCAGCGGTGTAAGGGCTATCCGGCCCGTAAACCGGTGCGCCGACGCAAGCCACGACGTTCCGTCTTGCGAAAAACATCCCACAAGCCCCGTCGTATCTCAGACCTGCTTTCTTTTTAGATTTATTAACCCTTTCTGCGGATGCTGATGCCAACATGCGCACGAGGTAGGCGGATGACAGGTCTTGATGTGATTGATATTGCCCGGTCGTCTCTTTGGGTGACCATTCAGGTGGCCTCGCCATTGCTTTTGGTGGCGTTGATTGTGGGTGTGAGCGTGTCGCTTTTTCAGGCACTCACCCAGGTTCAGGAAATTACGTTGACGTTTATTCCCAAAATTTTAGGTATTTTTATTGCGCTTTTTTTCCTTCTTCCGCTTTATGGCGATATTTTTCACGCGTTTTCTGAAATGCTGTTTGACCGCATTGCCACCATTGCCGCTGACACCCCGTGAATTTTTCATTATCCACCCTTATTCCTTATACGGAATCCTATTTTCTTGTCTTCAGCCGTCTTTTCTTTTTCTTTCTTTTCATGCCAGGGTTTGTGAGCGTTTTTGTGCCGGGCCGTATTCGTCTGTTAATGGCGCTGAGTGTGAGCTATGCCGCTGCGCCCATGATTGGCCTATCGCCATCCTTTTCGTTGCTAACTTGCGTGAAAGAGAGCTTTTTTGGCTTCTTCCTGGCTACGGTCATCCGCCTTTTATTTGAGGGGGTCAGCATGGTGGGCGGCGTGTTAAGCCATCAGAGCTCTTTTGGTAACGCCATGGGCAGCGCCTTGACGCAAGAAACAGAAGATCTCTTTTCATCCTTCTGCACGTTGTATTTTATCACCCTCTTTTTTGCTACAGAGCTCCATATTGTTTTGATCCGGGGCGTTGTGAACAGTTATGATCTGTTGCCCATCGGCAGTGAGTTTGTCTATGGCGATATGTCGTCTTCTGTTGTGCATTATCTGGCCCAGGGGTTTGAGGCGGCGATTTCGCTGGCAGCTCCTTTTCTTATTTTTGGCGTGTTTTACCATATCTTGCTGGGCCTTTTGAACCGCATTGTGCCGATGCTGCCGGTCATTTTTATTGGCCACCCGATTTCGTTGTTTATTATATTGATCATGCTCATGATCTGTATTTCACGCTTGGCGGTGGTTTTTTCTGAGATTGTGTCCCGTTTTGCAGAGGGGTTTTTTGCCTGATGGCCGAAGCGCAAGACAAGGATGCCCACGGGCAGGGTGAATATCCCACACAAAGACGGCTTGAGAAAGCACGCGAGCAAGGCAATATTCCCCAATCTAAAGAGCTGTACCACGTGGCGCTGCTGGGCGCCTCGCTGCTGTTTTTTTATTGGCAGGGCCGCACCGTGTGTTATGGCCTTTTTTGCGTCCTTAAGGGATGGATTATGCACGCAGGAACCCACCCTGCCGACGGTTATGCCTTAAGGCAAGCCTTGTCTCACCTTTTTCACACCGTGTGGATGCATTTTTTAGGGTATGCGTTGGGGCTGGTGGCTGTGATCGCGTTGGTTGTGTTTTTTCAAAGCCGCTGGCAGATCAATCCAAAATTTTTACACATCAACTGGGAGAAAGTGTCTCCTCTCAAGGGTCTCAAGCGTCTTTTTTCTCAAAACAATGTGGTTGATTTTTTGAAAAACCTGCTCAAGATCGGCATCCTTTTTTTGATCATTTTTCTCAGCAACCGGGCGCTTATGCAAAAAGTGGGGGGATTAAGTGGCATATGTGTGCGGGGCATTTTGGATGAAATCATGAAGATGGTGGAACACTTTGTGTTTCTGGCTTTAGGCGTTTTGTTGTTGCTGGCGCTGTCTGATTATGGCTATCAGTGGTTTCGATGGATTCGCCAACTATTTATGTCTAAAAAAGATATTCAGGATGAGCAAAAAGAGGCCGAGAAAAGCACCTTGGTGGCTTCAAAACAACGGCAGGTGCGCAAAGAGATGTTGGCCATGCGGCACGCTCGGGTGGCGGTTCCTGAAGCAACGGTTGTGGTGATGAACCCCACGCACTATGCTGTGGCGCTTAAATGGGTGCCGCATCAGATGATAGCGCCTGAAGTGATTGCGAAAGGGGCTGACCAAGTGGCGCTCTATATACGTAACCTGGCTGAAAAACACAGCATCCCTGTGGTGGAAAACCAAAGCCTGGCCCGTAGTTTGTTTAAAGATACGGCCATCGGGCAGGCCATCAGCCCCCGTCATTACCGGGCCGTGGCCGAGGTCATTCACTATGTGATGACCCTCAAAGAAAACCTAAGGAAAAAGGGCTAGTTTCTCCTTAGGTCAACAAAAAAACAATCGCAGCAATTAGCTGGCGCTGTCGTCAGCCTCGGCTGCTTCTTCTGTCTTTTCTTTATCGGCACAACCTTCGTCAGCCAAAAGAGGAGAAGCCAGATTCATTGTTGCCAAACCAAGAAACAAGAGAGCTAATAAACGCATAATAAAATATCCTTTCACGATAATTTGGAGGCACCATAGAATATTTTTTTTCGTTTTTCAAGACGGTTAAGAATGTATTTGATATTATGTGCAAGAAATCTCGTTTTTTCCCGTGATGGGGTGAGGAAACGCCGCAGGCTATGAATGATTGTGCGATGTCAAAAGAGGCGTTGATTCATCCAACGGCAATGGTGGCCCAGGGGGCCGTGCTTGGGGACGGTGTGCGCATAGGCCCTTACAGCGTTGTGGGGCCGCATGTGCGCTTAGGCGACGGGGCTGTGTTGCATTCCCACGTGACTATTCAGGGGCACACCACCCTGGGGGAGGCGTGTGAGGTGTTTCCTTTTGCATCCCTCGGGCATGCCCCGCAAGACAAAAAATATCAGGGTGAGCCTTCGGAGGTGCACATTGGCGCGCGCGTGATCATGCGTGAATATGTGACCATCCAGCCGGGCACCCAAGGGGGCGGCATGCGCACATCGGTGGGTGATGATTGCCTGCTGATGGCCTCGACGCACGTGGCGCATGATTGTCATGTGGGCCATCGCGTGATCATGGCCAATAACGCAACGCTGGGGGGGCATGTCACCGTGGGTGATGATGTGGTGCTGGGCGGTTTGTGTGCGATTCATCAGTTTGTCAGAATCGGCGCCTCGGCCATGATTGCGGGCATGACCGGTGTGTCGCGAGATGTGATTCCCTATGGCATGGTGGGGCCGCGTCATAACACCTTGAGCGGCCTGAACCTTGTGGGGCTCAGGCGTCTTCGCAAAGCCACCGAAGAGATCCAGAGTCTCAGAATGGCCTATGCCCACCTTTTTGAGAACATGGATGGCACCCTCGACAGCCGCCTGGAGGATATGCCGAAGGAGTTGGCGGCCAACCCGCTGGTGAAAAAGGTGCACGCTTTTCTTAAAGAAAACGCCAAGCGGCCCTTGTGTTTGCCAGCTGAGGTGTGACGCCCCGCACCTTGATGGCAAGGGGCAAGGGCGCCTTGTTTGAGAGACGCGGCGCTCCTCACAGCGTATAGGTTCTTACAGAACAGAGGCTCCTAAAGAGGGGAGGTCCCTACAGAACAGAGGTCCTTACAGGTTCTGAGCAAGCCCTTCAAAGTCTTTCCAATTTTTGATAGCTGTGCTGTCATGAGGCTCAGTCGCCTGAAAGACGCCTTGTTTGGCCTTCACGCCTTGACCTGGCTGCCAATCTTTACCCAAGGCGCAAAAACTCTGCCAAAAACCATTCACCTCCTTCATCTCTCTGTCCATTACTATTTGAATCCATGTGAGGTTGAATTTTTCATCAGATATCTCAGGCGTGCCATAGGGCTCGGCCTCCATTTCCTTTGCCAGCTGCTTACCGATGCTGTACACATAAAGCATCTGAGACACACGCTGATGGTGGAAAAGGATGTGATGCAGATTGTGGTTCGTCCCTTTAAACGTGCGTGTTACCTCAGCCACCGCTGTGTTGAACCCTTCTTTTGTTGTTTGGACAGACGGCATCGCCTCTTTGAGGGTATTAGCTACCGTCTCTTTGAGGGCATTAATTGTCTTTTTCAGTTCTTCCCCCTGTTGCGTTGCTATGATCATAGGGAGATAGTCAAGACCTTCATGCCCAAGATTGGCTAAGTCATTCTCATAGAGCGTTAACGCCTCGTCAAGATGGCCTTGATCGAGGTGATTGATGATCTCATCTATGACTAACTTCTTTTGTGACCAAAAAGACTGTGCCTCTTTGGTTTTTATGTGAAGGTTTGCTTGCCCAGTGAGATCTTCTGTCTTCTGATTCAGGATTTCTGTGATTTCTTTTTGTGTTCTTGAAAATGCATTTTTACACAAGGCTCTGACCTTATCTTCCAGCATAGAAAGCGTCGCAAGACCTTTATTTCTGCTGTTTATGATTTTCTCAAGCAGTTTTTCAATCTTTTTTGCGCCGTCTTTGCAGACTTTGAGGGAGACAAGCTCTTGGCACACCCTGTCCTTACCTGTGGTGATCTTGACAGACAAGAGGCGATGACACAGGTTCCTGGCGCCTGTAAATGCTTCCCCCTCTGGCAGCACCTTTAAAATATCTGTGGCGATTTTTTGAAGATGCTCAATAACTTCCCCCATGTGTTTTCTTAGCTCTTCATAAAACGCCAGGCGTTCTTCGCGCATGAGGGAAGCCCCCATATCAGGAAAAACGTTGGCTGACAAGAAGGCGTCAGCTGCTTGCCCATGGTCTCCGTTCACAAAAGGTACAAACCAGATCTTATGCTGAGACGGCAAGGCAAGGTGGGCTGCTTCAGGGTCATGTGGGCGATGGGGATATGTCCAAAGCGCCTCTGCACTTGGGGCTGGGAAAAGGTCTTTGACAGCCTGCTGCGTGATAACGCCATGCCTTAGATCCCAATAATACGCCAGCAAGCGCTCTTTAGAGGGGGTGAGCGGGGTGGCCTTTGGGGAAGGGGTTTGCTTGCTGCCCACAAAAAAGGCCAGGCGCAGGTGGTCTTCAACGGTATGATTGTTGAGGAAAGAGGGGTGAGAGGCGTCAGCTATGAGCGCCTCATGGAGATTCTGTTTGAGGGTGGTCAGGATCTCTCTGGTTTTTTTGGCTGTTCCTAAATGGCGGGGGTTCCATCTTGCTGACAACGGGCTGTGGGCAGAGGGCGTAGATGGATCGGGGGCGTGCATGCCTGTACAAAACGCTTGATGGTGTTGGCCAAGGGCTTTTCGCACTGCAAAACTTTTTTTCATAGCATCCCACTCTTGGGAGGGGAGGTGATGTTGAAGGTATGCCCCTAAGAGCGGGGATGCCGCTTGGGGATCAAGCCCTTTGAGAGCGTTGTTGATTAACGTGCCGCCTTCCCAAAACATGCAGGCTGTGAGAGCGACTCTTTGTTCATACGCTAAGAAAGTGAAGGAATCCTCTGTCACCCCAGCTTCTTGCTCAACGATATTAGTAAGCATGGCCACACCACCTTCCCTCAAAAGCCAAGGTTGATCGTTTTTCCACAGTTTTGCCATGTCTTCAACGCTGCGGCCGCACGTAAGTGGAGAAGGCGGGGTCAGCATCTCGAGAGATGAGTTTTTTGGGGGCTCCTCAGGTTTTTTTTCTGCAGGGATAGCTGGAGAAAGGGCGGTTGCAACCGGTGAGGCACTTGCGGCAGAGGGGGCCTCTTCCTCAAGGTCGGGGGCATGAAGCATAGATGCACTGCACCCAAGGGAGCACAACAACGTGGTGAGTGTAAGACATGTTTTCATAAATGCACCTCTTGGCAAAATATGTCACAAGGACATTGTGCTCTTTTTGCATAAAAATCAATAGGATAAAAAATATCTCAATAAAGTTACCCTTCCTCTGCATGGTTAGGTCAAGAGGTGGGGTCAGCAAGGGTGCATAGGGTTAGCAAGCCCCTCAAGATGAGAATGGGAAGGGTGACGTCATGAGGGGATACAGGTGTGATTATACGTGCCTGGCGATTATGCGCGTGTGGGGGGTGGGAAAGGCGTGCGGGCCTTGTTTCACGCCAGATGGGTTTTAAGAATGGACGGCAGGGCGGTGGGGCGACCTTGGGCGCTCAGCCACGCCAACGTGATGGTAAGGCGGGCCAAACATCCGTGTTCTTGGTGCCTAAACGTTTGTGATAAGGTGAGGCTGGCCTTCTTTATGTGGGTGACGTGGGTGAGGATCTCAAGGCAATCATCAAGGCGTGCGGGTTTGAGAAAGCAAGCATTTGCTTGTGTGACCACAAAATAGCCCTGATGGTCGCGTGTGAAGGCGTTCAGGGGCAGGCCTTTGTCGCGAAAAAACTCGGCTCGCGCATGCTCGGCCATAGAAAAATAGTTGGCATAATAAACAATGCCCCACATATCGGTGTGCTGCACATAAATGCGCTGGCGAAAGGTGTGGTGTGCGTCCATAAGGGCACCCGTCTTTTTGCGTCCAGGCTGCCCCAGCCTTGGCCCAGAATCAATGGAAAAAGCATTAATTTTTTATGTGATTTGAATATGCTGTTAAGTTTGTGGCAATATTCGCCATACATAAATGCCCAAAAGGCAAAACAGGGAGCCTTGGTGACGTTCATGGAGGTGATAGATCCTTTTCTGCTCTATCTTGTGGATAAAAACGTTTTGTCTCAAGATCAGGCGCAAACAGTGATGGAGGAGTGGCACGCGCGCCATACGCCCATCGATTATTTGTGCATTGATATGGGGTTTGTGGCGAAAGATGAGCTGTTGGGTCATCGGGCGCGCAACAATCATGTGGGGCTGGCACAGCGGGGCGATATATGCGGCGATGCGGTCCTGGTTCAGAAACTCACGCTGGCGTTTTGCCAACAATTTTTTGTGCTGCCCTTGGCCTTAAAAGAGGGCACGGTGCGTGTGGCCATGGCGGATGTCACCCATGTGGGGCATAAAGACCATGTGCAGCAAGTGTGTCAGGCCAGCCAGGTGGAGGTGGTGCTGGCGGATCGCAGCGATATTCTGGCGGCGCTGAGTTTGTATGAAGATCACCAGGCTGTGCGCGCAAGACCGTCTGCCTTGCTTGTGCCTTTTGCGCAGGGACATGATGCCCAAACCCCTGACCCCCGACCTGAGGTGTTTTTGCGCGGTCTTTTGCGTGAGGGAGTGCGGCGGGGAAGCTCTGACCTCCATTTTCATCCGCGTCGGCTTTCGTTGCACATCGAGCATCGCCTTGATGGTGTGTTGCACCCGTTTATGGATATGAACAAACGTCATTGGCCTGTGGTGTTGGCTAAGCTCAAGGTGATGAGCGGCCTCGAACCCACCGAACATAGAAAACCTCAGCAAGGACGCATGACAGTCAACATGATGGGGCGTGATATCGATGTTCGCGTGTCGACCCATCCTAGTTTTTATGGGGAGCGTGTGGCGGTGCGTATTTTGGATCAAGAAAAAACCTTGTCTCTGCAAGGGTTGGGGTTTGATGCACGGTCGTGTGAAACGCTTGAAGCGGTGCTTTCCAACCCACAAGGTTTGGTGATTGTGACAGGGCCTACGGGATCTGGGAAAACCACCACCCTTCACGCTTGCCTGCGGCATCTTTCCCACGATGGCCTCAATATCATGACGCTGGAAGATCCCCTTGAGTATCTTTTGCCTTTTGCCACACAAACGGAGGTGTCAGAAGACAAAGGGTTTGGGTTTGCCGAAGGGATTGTGTCGGCTTTGCGGCAAGATGTGGATGTGTTGCTTGTGGGCGAAGTGCGTGATGAGAAAACAGCGCACATGGCCATGCGTGCGACTATGACAGGACATCGCATGTTCACAAGCCTTCATGCCCCCGATGCGCTTGGCGCTATCGACCGCCTCTTGGATCTTGGCGTGTCGCGTCACCATATGGCAGCTCATCTCAGCTGTCTGATGGCGCAACGGCTGTTTCGCCCCTTGTGTGAGGCCTGTAAAAAGCCAGATGATGCTTATAGTGATCAGCACACGTTTATTTATCAAGCTCATGGATGTGATCTCTGTGGACACACGGGCTATCGGGGGCAGCGGGCGCTGCTTGATATTGTGGTGGTGGATGCGCCCATTGCTATGGCCATCGAAAATGGGATGAGTCGTGCGTGGTTAAAAGATTTTTTGCAACAAAAGCAGCATCACTTTCTGGCTGATCATGCCCATCATTATTTGAAAAAAGGTGTGATGTCCCGTCAGGAAATACGACGTGTATTAGGAGAGGACCCGTTGACATGGGAACAACATATTTCTGGACGCTGCTAGCAAGGCGTCGGCAGACGGTGCCGCTATCACGGCAATCTCTTTTTTTTATGACCCTTGAGCGGTTTGTGCGCATGGGTCAATCCCCGCGCGAAGCTTTGCGGTTGTTGGGCGCCGAAAAAGACCGTTTGCTCGCGCGTCTCAGCCAGCGCTGCCTTGAGGCTATGGAAAAAGGGGCTCACCTTTCTCAGGCGCTCGAAGCCTCGGGCTATGGTGTGGCGCCGGTTGTGTTGCCTTTGTTAACGGCGGCAGAAGAAACGGGCACCATGGTGACGCTGTTAGGGCGCGTGGTGGCCTATTTAGACACAGCGGAAAAGATGAAAGCCAGCACATGGGGGGTGGTGCGCTACCCGTTGTTTTCGTTGATGGCTGTGTTGGTGAGTTTTTATTGCCTCTATAGCTTTTTGTGGCCTCAGCTGATGATTTTTTTTGAAGATCAGCCTCAAGGTGTGGGGTGGGCCACCGCAAGCTTGCTGTTTTTATCATCGTGTGACCGAGAAAAGGCGACGTTCATCATGGCCTGTCTGGGGATTGTGGGTTTGTTGTGCGTGGTTTTTTTGTATGCCACCATCACGGGGCGATGGCTTTGGCACAAGATGGTGCTGTCTATCCCCCTTTTATCTCAGATGATCCTGTCTTTGCGGTGGGCTCACTTTTTTTCGGTGTTGTCTTTGAGCGTGAAGTCGTCTCTTACCTTACCTAAAGCCCTGGCTGTGGCAGAAAAGGTGCTGGATTATGCGCCGTTAACAGAGGCGTTGCGCCATGTGCGCCGGCGTGTGGATAGCGGTCAACCCCTTAGTGAAAGCATGCGGGGTGTTCCGGGCATCACCCAAGAAGCGTTGCATTTTTTGACTCTGGCTGAACACACGGGAGAAATTCAAGAAATATTTGCGCACATAAGTCATGGTTATCACGGTCAACGAGAGAGGCTTGTGGCGCGTTGGCAGAGCTATATGCCGCTGTTCATTTTGATGCTAACGGGCATGATGTTTGTGTGGATCATTTGCGGCATCGTGCTGCCTTTTTATGACCACATGCTGAACATAGCCTCAGGTGTGGTGCAAACATGAAGGGAAGGGATGGCATGCGCGCCTGGCTCTCTTGGTGGATGAATCGTCAGCGGCTGTATGTTTATGTGCGGCACAACCATCTTTCGGTGTGGCAGTACGAGAAAGGCCGTTTTTCTCACCAGGGCGCGGAGCAGGAATCCACAGACGTGCTGGCAAGGTGTCTTGAAAAAAAGCCCAAGATCCCCGTTTTTTTGATCATTGAAACAGAGGACGACGTGTGGGATGTATGTGTGCAGCCGACATTCTGGTATCAAAAGCTCCTTGCTTTGTGGTCATGGCAGGGTGCTGGGCGTTATGGTGCTTCATTGACCACGCAAGCCTTTGGTGTGACCTCCACAATTCATCTGCCTGACGCGTCCTTCGTGTGGGCGTGCCATCGCCTGATTCTGGCCCATGGGTGTGTGTGTTTTGTGCACAGTTTTTCTTCGCTGTGCGTGGGTTTTTATCAATCTTTATTCAAGACTCAACAACAGAAAAGGCCTTCACAGAAAGCTCAACCACACAAGGTGTCCTTATTTTTGGCGCATGTGCGTGCCTTTAGCTGGGTAGGGCTTTTTTGGGATCAGGGAAGAATCACTTACGCTCGCAGGGTAGCGCGCGAGGCTGAAGATAACAGCCGTGATCTTGATGCGACGCTTCAAGAAACCGCGCTCTATGGCGCTAAAATTCAGCATCACTATCGTC
>CBFICL010000034.1:0-9588 GCA_965661165.1 uncultured Holosporaceae bacterium
TGAGGATTATAGGCAGGGCAGGTGCTGTCTCTGCACTTCCCCATGGCCTCCAGTGGTTTCCGACGTCTTTATCGTGACCAAAGTAAACAAGAATAAGCTTGTTTCCTTGAAAGGCATCTATAATAGATTTGGCTAACTCATCTTCCGGATAGCTGATAAAAAGAACACTACGATCAGAATGGTGGCTCATGGCCTCAAACGCGTCTCTTTTCTCTACGTCTGCATAGCAGGGGCCAAAACCACGATAACCGGGCTCGAGGTCTGTCGCTATAATATCAATATCTTGCTGCCATAAAAAACCTTCCCACAAACCATTGCCGCTGCACACAGCGAGCACTTTATCGTCTGGAGATAGAAATGCTTTGATAAGCTTTGCGTGCGCGAGCAGGGGGACGTTTGTGCCGTAGTGCTCAGTAAAAAGATTGTTCATGTCTCTTGGTGCTTCAAGATGGTCTTTTCCAAAAACCTTTACGGCGCTGGACGTACAAAAAGGAAAGAGATGTTTATAAATTTTATTAGAAATTTTATAAGCATTTGAGAGCGCCTCGCGTGTACCGTCTTCAAGATCTGCTTTCTCGAGGGTTGCTTTTTGCAAAGCCAATCTTTCCTCAAAGTCTGCAGAATCAAAAAAATTTACTTCTTCACCCATGCTTTGAAATTCCTGATTAGAAAGATTGCGCACTTCTTTTGAAAAAGCTTCAAACCCTTTTTCTTGCATATATTCGTTGAATGCGTTGACCTCATCCTCGCTTTGGCTTAGGAAAACTTGGATACACTTCCAAACGTTGAGCAACTTTTTATCGTCGGTAAATTCACCTCGCTCTATTTTGGTGCGAAGGGTGCTTACCAGTGTTTCCTTGATCATAAGGTCATCTGCCTCTGTCAAAGAAGGAAGAGTAAGCAGCTCAGGAAAAGTGGTTTGATTTCCCTTAAGCTTCTTTCGAAGACTTTTGGCAAACGGGCGCTCTCCACCCGGTTTCGTCAGGGGGCGAGTGACCCATTCAATCTCAGGATCGTTGGCCCCCAGACCAGCAGAAAAAACAAACATGAATAAGATGAGAAAATGTATCATAAAACCTCCCTAACAATAGTAAAAAATATTTCTAATAAAAATTATTCATAAAATAAAGATAATTTTTATATTTTTTATCATTTTTTTACAAAATACACTTTGCTTATTTTTTAAAAAACAACCTGTTAACACAGGCGTGCAGAATCAGGGCACATAAGGGAAACGTTGAGCGTTTTCATCGCAACAAAAGAATATTGGTCAGAAAACAGGAGGAGATAAACCGAGAGAGGTTGAAAGGTCTAGGCTGTGATGGCGTGGATGTCAGGGGCATCTGGGCGTTTCATGCCCACCACGTGATAACCGGCATCTACGTGGTGAATTTCCCCCGTGACGCCGCTGGAGAGATCGCTCAGCAGGTAAAGCGCAGATCCTGCAATGTCTTGCAAGGTGACATTACGCTTCAGGGGGGCATTGAGCTGGTTCCAGGTAAGAATGTAACCAAAATCACCAATGCCGGAAGCGGCTAGGGTTTTGATGGGGCCGGCGGACAGACCGTTGACGCGAATGTTATCAGGGCCTAAGTCTGTGGCGAGATAGCGCACGCTTGCCTCAAGCGCAGCTTTGGCCACACCCATGACGTTATAATGGGGCATTACGCGGTTCGCACCGTGGTAAGTGAGGGTGAGCAAACTGCCCCCTTCTTTCATCAACGGTTTGGCGTGGCGGGCAATGGAGGTAAAGGAAAAACAGGAAACATTCATGGTATTTGTAAAATTGGCATAGCTCGTGTCAACATACTGGCCCTTGAGCTCATTTTTGTCCGAAAACGCAATGGCATGCACAATAAAATCAAGGGATGACCACGTCTGAGCGAGGGACGTAAACAATTGGGAAATTTGGGTTTCATCAGCCACATCGCACGGAAACACCATATCGCTGCCTAAAGTGCTCGCCAGGGGGCGTACACGCTTTTCAAAGATGTCGCTGGGGTAGGTGAAAGCAAGCTCAGCCCCTTCGTGATGAAGTTTTTCCGCAATGCCCCAGGCAATGGAAGATTTGTTGGCGACACCCATAATCAGGCCCTTCTTGCCTGCCATAATGCCGGGTTGTTGATGCGTGCTCATGTTGTTTCCCTTTAACCATCCAAAATGTTTGGTAAGCTTTATGATGAGAAAAACATCGTCAAAATGCAAGATGTGATATGACAACAATGTCAAAATTCTTGGATGGCCTGGTGATCATGGGGCCCACGGCAAGCGGAAAATCAGGGCTTGCTCTTAGGTTGGCGCAGCGCCTTCATGGCGTCATCATTTGTGCCGACAGCTTGCAAGTTTATGCAGGACTACCCATTTTGACGGCACAGCCCACACGTGAGGATCGTGAAAAGGTTCGCCATATGCTGTATGAAAAGCAGGCACCTTCAGATCCACCGTGTTCGGCTGCCTTATGGCGGCGCTGGGCTCATGAAGCCGTTTGTCACGTGCGTGCAGAGGGAAGGCTGCCTATTCTTGTGGGGGGCACAGGCTTTTACATCAAAAGTTTTCTTGAAGGGTTGGCCCCCATGCCCGATGTGCCCCGCGATGTGATCCATGATCTGGAAGCGCTTACAACTGAGGTGTTGGCAGAAAAGCTTCGTGTAGCTGACCCTGTGATGGCAGGGCGCATTCATCCTTCGGATCGGCAGCGTCTGGTGCGCGCTCTTTCTGTATGGCAATCAACAGGCCGTTCTTTGGCATTTTGGCAGTGTCAACAACCTACCACCCCCTCCCATGCTTTTCGCGTGTGTGTGCTGAACCCTCCTAAAGAGGTGGTCAATGATCACATCCACCGGCGTCTTCATCAGATGTGGGGTCAAGGCGTTATGGAAGAGGTGGCGGGATTTGCACAGGCGCATCTTAGCCCGATTACGCTTCAGCATCATAGTATGTGTGAAGATAAGGTTGTTTTGTCAACGCGCGGCTGTGTGGCCCTTTTGAAAGGCACACAAAAAGTGTCATGGCCGCCCATTACCCAGTGTCTAGGGTTTGCCGAAATTTTGCTAGCGGTGCACAAGGTCATGTCAGAATCTTATGCGCAAAAGCTGGTGGCCTTGAGAACGCGTCAATATGCCAAAAGACAGCGCACATGGTTGCGTCATCAATGTGTTGCTGATTTCTTGGTAGAAGGTGTATCCGATGACACCGTCGATGCGCTTATACAGCAGATTGTGGAGAGTCGTTGAGCAAGGATGTTTGCGGGCCAACGGGTAAGGCGCTCACGCAGGGAACGTCGGAGTGAGAGGATTTGAACCTCCGGCCCCCGCCTCCCGAAGACGGTGCTCTACCAGGCTGAGCTACACTCCGTAGCCTTTGTATACTGCGGCCTATACAGAAAAACAAGGTTCTCTCTTATGTGTGTGATGATTCAGGGTCAAGCTATCCACGCGCATCGAGAAGCCATGCTGTGCCCAGAGGTGTGGTGGCATGCACTGCCGATTATGCACCTTGTTCATCAATATAAGGGGCTGAAACCTTCGGTTGATCCGTTTTTCATGACCTATTTTATGTTCTTTGTATGAAAATGTGAGAGAAGATGTTGATTTTTTGTTTTTTTAAGACAAAATTAGAAAGCTTGTCTTGGGGGGGGAGAAGATATGATCTCGAGAATAACAGGGTGGTTTTTTGTCATTTGTATGTTAGCCTCCACCTTTATAAATCCTACATTTCTTTCGTGTCGCGTGTCTCAGAATGTGCCTGTTTTGCTTTTTGGCTCTTATGCGCCTCAATGGCAGGGGTTGTCTCACACACTCAATACGCCTGATGTACCCTGTACCTTGGGTCGCTTTCGTAATGGTGAGGTTTCGGTTGAGGTCAAGGAGAGCACGGAAAATAAAGATGTGGTGGTGATTCAGTCTGTGTTCACGCATGAGGGGTTGATGGAGCTGTTGCTTGTGATTGATGCCCTTAAGCGTGATGGGTGTAAACGTGTTACGGCCTGTTTGCCTTATTTAGGTTATATGCGTCAAGATAAGCGCGTTTATGCTGGCACGCCCATTTCTGCCCGCTTGCTCGTAAAAATTCTTGAAAGTGCGGGATGTGATCGTTTTATTGTGTGTGATCTTCATGCCAAACAGATTGAGGGATTCTTTGATCGCCCTGTGCGTCATATCTCGGCAATGCCTCTTTTTGAAGATGATATTCGGCAGCGCTTTGGTGAGAAAGATCATGTGGTGATTGTTTCGCCAGATAGTGGTGGGTTGCACCGGGCACGGCACCTGGCCAAACGCCTGAAAGTTGCCTTAGCTGTTGTTGATAAATATAGAAAACGTCCTGGTCAAAGTGAGGTATTGCAAATTTTGGGCGATGTTGCGGGCAAGACGTGCGTCATCGTGGACGACATGGTGGATTCAGGGGGCACCCTCATGAATGCCGCTACAGCTCTTAAGGCGCTTGGCGCACGGGAGGTGCATTGCTATTGCACGCACGGGGTGCTTTCTCATCACGCTGCAGATAACATTGCCAAAAGTGCGGTTGATTCTTTGACGTTATCTGACTCTTTGCCTGTGACGTCATCGTGGCAGAAATTACGCTTTCTCTCTGTGGCGCCCCTTGTGGCCCAAGAAATTATGCAAAGTATGGCCACCCCGCAAGAAAATACTGAATCCACGTAACCTATCCCAAGTTGATAGGCTTAAGCTGACATGGTGTATCGCTCTGTCCACCTTTCTTTTGTGGTAAGTAAGCATTTTTATGTTGAATATCTAAGATAAAAATGTCATTGCATGTGTAATGCTTTTTATTTTATTTTTATCTGTATTTGTGGTGGTTTTTATTGATTTGTGTTTGAAAAAAAAGATTTTTCTCTGCCTTGTGCTGGCATGCTTATTATGGCGTGCTTTTTCTTGCATGGCGTGGCATCACAAAGATCAAGACCTGGGGACTGATGGCCCGCTTCGGGCTCCGTCTTCCTGTGTGCAGCTGTTTTCTTTGGATGACGCTTTGTCTTTTCCACAAACAAGCTTGTGTTCAAAAGATTCCTTAGCAACATGGGATATGCCCAAACCGTCAACAGAAGTATGGAAACAGAGCTATCAACAATTATGGAAACCTTGGTTTTTTCTTTTGGGGATGGAGTGGTTTTCTGTGTTTGCCCACCCAGATGAACGCATCACCAAGGTGCTTCAAGGGAATGTTGAACCGCCGTTTCAGGGGAAAAGAAGCCCTGCCTGGTTGTATGACGCGCACTCTTCTTCTCTTGAGCGTCCTTTGCAAAGGACGCATGCCAAACAGAAAAAAGGAAAACCACGCGCTTTGTTGGCTTTATCCTCAACCTCTTGTCAGCAAAAGTGTGGGCGGCATGCTCTGATCCTCCAAAAAGCAGGCAAGGGCTATGGAGGGAAAGGAAAGAAGGCATCGCGCAAGGCCTTTGTGCCCCAAAAAACGAAGGAGCAACCTATATGTTCATGTAAGGTAGGGCGTGTAGAACAAAAAAAGGGACAGAAAAAAGCCCCCGCGTGTCAAAAAAGGTCCATAAAACAGAGCCAGCGTACAACAAAAAAGAAAGCGATTTCTGTGGTATAAGAGCGCGCTGATGTTTTGTTTTGTGTCTATTTTTATGATCGCGTTTTGTCTTTTTAGGTTTTGCGTATGATTTTTGTTTTTTTATTATGGATGTTCAGTTTTTGTGAGGTCCACGCTTTGGATGATGAGGCAAGCAGGCCTATAAAGCCTATGGCCAGCATTCAGCCTTACGAAGACCTCAGCCAGATTCCTGCTGATAAAATCAATGCTTATCAGACCTTTTTAAGCAGGTTATCGGTGCATCAAAACCCAAGGGAGAGGAGCTCAGAGGGTAAGATGAGCTGCCTATACTTCCGTGAGAAGCCATTGGCTGAAAAAGACGACGGTGCACTCAAAACAGTTGCTTTGCAAAAAATTGAACACCTAAAGAGTGCGCTTACCTTTGGTAAAAGTTTTTATAAACAAAAATCCGATCAATACATTAAGGACAGCATTCTCAAGCCTCTTTCCCGTCTCATTATGGCTCATCGAGAGATCGAAAATTGTGTTCAAAAAATTTGTTTTCCTTGTTTGTACGAAACCCGCATTTCTCATCCTGGTTACGAAACGTCAACAGCAAAAGAGGACCTTCATAAAGAGTTTTGGTCGTTTCAGCCGATCTATCAGGCTTTTGCTCAGAGAGTGATCGATATCCTTACATGGCGGGGACAGGTGAGTCCAAACCAGACTTGTGGTGTCTTTTATGAAGATAAAGGCCATTCAACTGGCATGCGCTACCGTTATCTTTTTTTTAGGGAAAACAATATGTTGGATGTGCTTCATGTTGACCCTTATTTGCCTGTTTTTTCCTGCTCTTTCCTACCTAACTCGTCTATAAAGGATACGAAACAGATTAGGGAAATGTATTTTCAATATGGACAGCGCGTTGAAGATAAAGCCCTGATCATAGGAAGAGATGAAAGTGCCATTTTTTGTGAACCCTATCTTGGACAGTTTCCAAAAACTTTAGAGGACGGTCGTATGCTGCCGCCTTTTTCTCGTCAAGATAAAACGCACAGGAAAGCGTTGACAACGCTTAGAGGGGGAGCGGCATGTGACATTTTGTGTGCAAATGACCCCATGCTACCTCTTCTGAAGAAAGCGTTAGATGAAAGTGCAGAGGTCTATCATAACCGCTTAATAACGTTTGGCCGGAAAATTGAATTGGATGATGTTGGGAGTACGATTGTTTTGCCTGTGGCACCAGCTCCTCAAAATGAGACGCTGTATACCCTGCTTTTTTTGGAATACCTGATGGAAGAAGCCAAAAACCCTGAGGTGGAGTTGCAAAACATGGGTGCACACGGGGAGACTCAAGGCAACACACAACAGCCGGGTACCAAAATGAAGAGGAAGGGCAGCAGAAAAAAGGCCTCAAAGGATGCCATAGGTGCGGAAAGGGCGCCAGAAGCATCATCCAGTACACCTGATGCAAAGGAGATATCCACGAAAGGTGAAGGTGGGGCGAAGCCGTCTGTGCCCTTTACAAAAGAAGCATGGTTAGAAGCTCGGGCCATTCAGCAACGTATTGAAGAAGCGTCGCAATTGGAAATGGCAGCGCTGCATCAATCTTTAGAAAAAGAGCTGAAAGAGCAGATCAAGAAAGAGGACGCCCAAAGGATTGCCAAAGAGCAGAAAGAAAGGCAAGAAGAAGTAGTCAACCAAACAAAAGGTGCTCTCACGCAAAAATCTAGCAAAAAAACGCAAAAGGGTCAGGCTTCCCAAAGGGCTTCTCAGAAAAAAACAGCCCTCAGCCATAAAAAAGAGGATCAGAGACACCAGGAAGCCATTATTGATGGGATATTAAAAGAGAAAAAAGAATCTGGGCGTATCAAATATCGTGTTGCACATAAAATACTCGGTAAAATGATAGTAAAGGAAACACAGGGTACATCTGTGACAACGCAGACAAAAGGATCGCATGCTACGATACATGTTGAGGGAGGTCAATCTGTAACTGTTCCAAAAAAGCATAGTCAAAAAGACACCATGATACCCACCACAAGGTTGAAGCAATGGATGCGTGGTGTGCTGAGCAG
The DNA here is from genome assembly GCA_965661165.1 of uncultured Holosporaceae bacterium. Taxonomy (GTDB): domain Bacteria; phylum Pseudomonadota; class Alphaproteobacteria; order Holosporales; family Hepatobacteraceae; genus Hepatobacter. The sequence continues at coordinate 7,590 of CBFICL010000034.1, forward strand.
TGTGGGTTCTTCTTTGGGAAAGGGAAAATCTGAAAGTACAGATTCAGCAAATACGATAGATGGATGAACAGGGGCATAGAAAAGATTGATATGTGCAGGTCTTTCTTTCACAATGAGGGAGACATCTGTACCGTCAAGCACGCCGTGAAACGTTTATCAACAAGCCTTTTCTCTGTGACCAGCCCTCTGATGACGCCTGAAAAATCGCTGTGGTCTGGCATTTGTTTGGGCTGGTCCGCTATTGTGGGGCCCCTTGCCAAGGTGTGTCGTCCCCTTAACATGCAGCATGTGCGTGGTGGGCGTAGACAAAGTGTGTTGTGGATAGGCGTGTGGGGCGGCCATACCTTTGTGTTGAGCCATGAAACGCACACCATTATGGATGCTGTGAATCGTTATGCTGGGAAAGATCTTGTGGCGCAGGTCAAATATAAGGAGATTGCTGAGCCCATCAAGCAGAAACCCTCAGTGCCTCAGGATGTTGTGCCCTTATGCCCGCGCGCGCAGAAACATGTAGACATCGTGCTTACAAAGAATGACGGCAACCCTTCCTGCGCCAGTGTGGAGATGGCACTGCGGGCCTTTGGTCGGGCTTTATACCACCAGCAGGCTCGCCCATAAGGGGTCTTTCAGGGGGGGCATGTGGCCTTGGTAGCATCTTGTTGGTTTTTTCCAGACAATACATAGGTGCCCGGCGCGTTTTGTGTCGCGGGATATTTTTGGTTTCCTAAAGGAGGCGCGTCTGTTTGCTTGCCTTGGATATCCACAATCCATGTGTGCCAGAAAGGCCACCACGAACCTTTCACCTCAATGGCTTTTTGCGCCCAGTCTTCTTCTGTGATGCCGTCTTTATAGCGCTCGAGGTGAAAATAGCTGTATTTGTTCTTGACCGGTGCGTTGATCACGCCGGCAATGTGACCTGCTGTGGCTAAAATAAACGTTTTCTTTCCTTTGGCGGCTTGAAAGAAGGGAAAACACGATTTCCACGGAGCAATATGGTCGCGTTGGGCGGCCATCACAAAACACGGGATATCCATGTCATGAAAAGAAAATGTTTGATCTTCAAGCGTGATGCCTTCGGGCGTGAGAAAACGATCGCTTTGCACAACATTTTCTAAGAAATCTAGATACATGCGTGCCGGCAAGGAGGAAGGATCCGCATTCCAGTGAAGAAAATCAAGCGGGAAGGGGTCTTTGCCAAGAAAATATTTGTTGACCAGGGCTGACCAAATGAGGTTATTGGCCCTGAGGAAGCTGAAAATAAGAGCCAGGGCATAGCCATCCATATACCCCTCTTCTTCGATGCTTTTTTTGATGGTGCTCACATGTTCAGGGCCAAGGAAAAGCCCCAAATCTTCCATGCGGCTAAAATCACCAATGGTGGCCAGAAGAGAAAGGCTTGCCAGCAGATTCTTTTTTTGCTTTTTAAGGTGCGCGGCGCCAATGGACAACAGATTCCCGCCCAAACAATAGCCAATACCATGCACCTCTCGGGCGCCTGTGATGTCACACGCAGCGTCCAATGCTGGCAATAGGCCTTCTTTGAGGTAATCAAGAAAAGAGGTGTCTTTCATCGAAGCGTCAGGATTGACCCATGAGATAATAAACACCGTGTGTCCTTGTTTTCGCGCCCAATCCACAAAAGATTTGTGGGCGCTTAGGTCAAAGACATAATATTTGTTGATCCATGGGGGGACAATCAGCAGGGGTGTTTGATAGACGCGTTTTTCTACGGGTTCATATTGGATAAGCTCCATGAGCTTATTTTTCAAGACAACCTGTCCTGGTGTGAGCGCCAGGTTTTCTCCCAGGTTAAACCCTTTGGGCCTGGTGAGGGAAAGAAAAAACTCTTGCGGACCTAAGTCTTGCCAATCACGAAAAAGGCGGGTAATCCCTTCTGTCAGCGCTTGATCACCTTCATCAAGGATACGCATAAAAATTTCAGGATTGGTGGCAGGGAAATTAGATGGCGCATAGGCATCCAGGGTTTGTTTAAGGTAAA
>CBFICL010000035.1:0-9471 GCA_965661165.1 uncultured Holosporaceae bacterium
ACGGTGTGATTGGACTTACCAAGGTGAGTGAAGGGGCCATGGTAAACCGCAATCAAGAGCTGGGCACCATTTTGATGCTGGATCCGCTGTATGTGGATTTCTCTGTGCCTGAATCTTTCCTTAAAGATGTATCGGTGGGGAGCCTGGTCTATGTGACGGTGGACGGGTTTAATGATTTGCCCATGGAAGCTGTGATTGATGCCATCGACAGTCGCGCCCAACCGGGAACGCACAGTGTTCAGATGCGTGCGCTTCTGGAAAATGGCGGTAACCTCATGCGTCCCGGCCAATTTGCTCGTGTGGCTGTGGATTTAGGTAAGGATGACAATGCCGTTCTTGTGCCCATGAAGGCCATTGAACAGTCAGGCACGCGCTTCTTTGTCTATATTGTTCTGGACAATACGGCTATACAGAAAGAGGTGGTGCTGGGCACACGTGAGGGGGATGTGGTGCAGATCAAAGAAGGTCTTCAAGGGGGTGAACCCGTGGTGACCGTGGGTCAAGTGAACATTCACGATGGCGCGTTTGTGAAAACAGACGCTGGGCCAAAACCTGATGAATCCTCGTAACCCCTGAATAGTAAGCGTTCATGAAAAAATCGTCCCTGTCTTTAATCCAAAAATTTATCGATCGCCCTGTGTTGGCGTGGGTGGCCCATATTGTGATTGTGCTGCTGGGTGTGGTGGCCTATTTTGGCTTGCCGGTGCGACAGTTCCCGCAAGTGGAATATCCCGTGTTGACGGTGACTACCCAATACGACGGCGCGAACCCTGAAGTGATGGAAATGCAGGTAACCCGCCCCCTTGAAGAAGTTTTCTCAGGGTTAGAAGGCCTAGATCAGATGCGCTCGGTGAGCATGGCCGAGCAAAGTAGGATTGTGATGCGGTTTAAGGAAAGCCGGCCCATCGATGCTGCGGCGTCAGATGTGCGGGATAAGCTGTCGCGGTTAGAAACATTGCCGCGCGAAGCCACCACGCCGCGTATTACCAAAGCGGATATTGATGCGGGGTCTGTGATGTCGCTGGCACTGTATAGTGATAAGCACTCTCTAGAAGACCTGCACGACTACACCATCCGTTCGCTAAAAAGTGAGATTGAATCTGTCCAAGGTGTGGCCTATGTTGAAAATTATGGCGGCGTTTCCTATGAAATTCACATCATTCTCGACCCTGTGAAAATGGCATCGGTGGGTGTGTCCCCTGCCGAGGTGTCTGAGGCGCTCAAGCAACAAAACTTTAACAAACCTGCCGGGCGTGTAGGGGACCAAAACCAAGAATTTTTGATGATCACCAAGGCGCGATTGTCTAACTTGCAAGATTTCAACGACCTGGCGTTATTTGAGAAAGACAATTACGTCGTGCGGTTGTCTGATGTAGGGTATGCCAAGAAAAATGATAAAGACACGCGTTTTCGTGTGCGTTATAATGGCAAAGACGCGGTGATGCTGGATGTGACGGCTCAATCGCGCGCTAACCCCATTGATATCTCGCGTAACATCACCAAACGCATCAAGGATATACAAGACAATCTGCCAAGCGGCATGGTGCTTGACGTGGCGTTTGACCATTCCAAATATGTGGAAAGCTCGATCTCTCATGTGTATCAAGGCATTTGGGAAGCTGTGTTTCTTGTGCTGTTAGTGGTGTTTTTGTTTTTGCATTCCTTTCGTATTGCGTTGGTGCCATTGGTCACCATCCCTATTTCGCTGATTGGGACTTTTTTCATCATCTCGCTTCTTGGTTTTTCTATTAATGTGTTGTCGTTGTTGGCCTTGGTGTTGGCTGTGGGGCTGGTGGTGGATGATGCCATTGTGGTGCTTGAAAATATCTATCGCCATGTGGAAGAGGGGATGAAACCGTTTGATGCCGCGCGTGTGGGCATCAAGGAAATCCAGTTTTCTATTGTGGGCATGACCTTGACCCTTGTGGCGGTTTATCTCCCCATTGCGTTGGCGCGGGGGTTTGTGGGCAAGCTTTTTGTCGAGTTTGCGCTGACGCTGGCTTCGGCTGTGGTGATTTCAGGGTTTGTGGCGCTGGTGCTGTCTCCCATGATGTGTGCGCGCTTGCTGCAAGAAAAAAGCAAAACCAAAGCCACCCAGCACACCTATTTGTCGCGTTTTTATGGGGGAGTGAATGCCTTTTTTCACCGTCTCGATTTGGCGTATCGCGGGGCCCTTCATGTGTGTCTTTCCTATAGGCGCTATGTATTTTTGGGGGCGATTGTGTTTGCAGGTTTGGGCTATCTCTTATCCAAGTCCATTTCGCAGGAGGTCTCTCCCTTGGAGGATCAGGGCGTGATGCGTGTGGTGGCTACGGGGCCTTTTGGCGCGACGCTCTCCTATCTTGACCATTATGCTGAAAAGATTGATCGTTTGATGGCCCGTGTGCCTGAGGTGGAAAAGCGTCTGCTGGTGACCCAGGTGGGGGATGAAACCTATGAAAAAATCGGCCTTGTGCCGCGCCATCAGCGGTCGGATTGTCGCGCTTTACTGCCGTCCATTCGCGGTGACTTGCAGCGCACGATCTCAGGGGTCAGGACTTATGCCTATTGCCCCAACCGCTCGTTTGGTGCCAACTCAGAGCGGCCTTTTTCCATTATCATCCAAACCGATCGTTCGTATAAAGATCTGGTGAAGGTGGCGCGGCGTGTGCGGCGCGTGATTTCCTCGCACCCTGGCGTTGTGGAGCGCCTTGTGGATTGGGATGTGCCTATGGAGGGCAAAGAATACCAGGTGATGATCAACCGCAACATTGCGGCGGCATCGAATATCAGTCTGCACACCATTGCTGATACGTTGGATATTTTGATCAGTGGCCGTCGGGTCACCTCTTTTGAGCGGGATTCGCGCATGTATCCTGTGAAATTGATGGTGGATGAACACAATCGCCGCAGCCCAGATGATTTGCAAGGCATTGCCGTGCGGGGGCGTAAAGACAACAAGGAAGTGTTTGTGCCCTTGGCCGACCTGGTGTCGATACAAGAGCTGGTGACAAACCCCTCCATCAATCACTATGGTCGTATGCGCGCAGCCAAAATCGATGGTGCCTTACAGCCCGGGGTGGGGCTTGGCATGCTTTATAAAGAGCTTTATCCGGTCATGAAGGCTGAAATGCCCAGTGGGTTCCGGTTTGTGCCGGCGGGCGAATTGCGGCGCTTTTTGAATGAGCAAAACACCGTGGCTATCATTTTTGCCCTGGCCATTACTTTTATTTTCCTGGTCATGGCGGCTCAGTTTGAGAGTTTCCGTGATCCGTTCATCATCATGTTCAGTGTGCCGTTGGCCTTGGTGGGGGGCGTGTTCACCCTGTGGTTGGTGCCGGGGGTGACCATCAATATCTATAGCCAGGTGGGGCTGGTGACCCTGATTGGGTTGATCACCAAGCACGGTATTTTGATTGTCGACTTTGCCAACCAGCGGGTGAAGGGAGGCATTGAGGTGACCCAGGCATTGGTGGAGGCGTGTGGGCTTCGGTTGCGCCCCATTTTGATGACCACCTCAGCCATGGTGTTGGGTGCGGTGCCGCTGGTGCTGGGCTCGGGCGCTGGGGTTGAGGCGCGCCGCCAGGTGGGCTGGGTGATTATGGGCGGCCTTAGCATCGGCACGCTCCTTACCTTGTTTGTGGTGCCTTGTATGTATATGTTGTTTTCGCGTCATTCGGGCGACACCCTTTTTTCCTGGACCGGGGGGATGGGGCGGCCCAAGCTGCCGTCTGGATCTCAACAATCTGAAGCAAAAAAATCTGCGGCTAAGTTGCCCTCTAGAGCTAAAAAATCTGAGGTCTAACAATCAGCGCACCAAAAACCGATCCCGAAGACCACGGTTTAACGGGCGCCTAACGAGTGTTTACCTGGCCAACGGCTTAAAACCGGCCTCTTGTTAGCATACGCACCCCCTTTTTGGGCAGAGACTCTCTTAAGAGATTGTCTTCACAAGACCCCTTTTTTAAAAAAAGGCGGGGCCTCACGCACCGCTGTGTGCGTCCGCTCGCCTTCTGTGTATACTGTTTCTGCCGTGATGCTTAGGACTGTCCTGGCTCTGATTATTGTCTTTCTTGCTCTTTTTTCCAGATTGTTTTGAGTCTGGCCTCGAGTTTATCCCGCTCTTCGGCAAGTGAAAGAGCCTCTTGCTCTTTTTTCTGGCTTTCGGTCGGTGTAAGCAGGTTCTCAGGATTCAAACGCTCACTAAACTTTTGCATAATTTTTACTGTGAAAGCCGCCACTTTCGGGTGACCTTCTATGCTAAAATGTGACAATGCTCTTTTTTTCTCATCCTCTGAGGCCTGTGGGTTGTTTACAAGCCAGGCCTGATAGGCGTCATCACGCTCTTTTCGTAACGTTACTTCGGATGACTCTTTTATTGTTTCTATGATCTGTTGAGATTTTTTCTTTATGTCGTCGAGTGACTTCATTTTATTTGTGAGCTCTGCATTGTCCTCCACCTTCGCCTCTATGCCCAAGCGTTTGAGTGTGTCGATTTTTTCTTGTGCTTCCTACATCACAGTTTCAAAGTAAATCTTGTTAAGCTCCCCTAATTTTTTTTGTTTATCCTCTTCTGAGGCGCCCTCGTTATCCACAAGCCATGTGTCATAGTTTGTCCATAGATCCGTTGAAGGGCGCTGCCAAAGTTTTTCAGGGTCTTCTTCAAACCACTGTGCGAAGATCTTTATTTTCTCATTGTGCGAAGGTTGTTTTTGAGTGCTCCCAGCGTTTCTTTCAACATCCCACTTGCTGAATATTTTCCATCGAGGGTGCAAGGGGGAGGAGCCAGCTTCTTCAGGATTCTTCTCAGCCCACGCGTTGTAGTTAGCCCATATTATATCTTTTTTCTGAAGGTGAAGGTTGTCAGGGTTGTCCTTAAACCACTGTTCGAAGGCCGCTATTTGCTCTTGAAAAGATTTGCCCTCAGGGTTTTTCTTTTGCGCGGGATCGAGAGGGCCAGCCAGGACGGCTTGTGCGATCGCCTTCCCGAGGACCTCTTGTTGAGCAGGCGATATCTCTGAGTTCTGCTTAGCCCACGCTTTATATTCATTCTCTAAACCTTGGGGGCTTAAACGTGCCTTGAGGGATTCTTCTCCAGGGTTTTGCCTAAGGTCGGGCGCGCGCGCGGGCTCACTGGCGGTGGGTTGATTCTTCCCGCGGCCAGCGTGGACATCAAGAGGGGCAAGGGCAACACTACCCACCAAACAGGCAAAAGGAAACCATTCTTCATCAATGCATCCTTATCCAACACACTCACCCCTCCATTATCTGTCTTTTTTGTCAAAAAAGAAATAATATCAAGTATTTATAGGGTTTGTGGCTGAGGGTGCTTGAAGAGGCAACGTATGCTTTGCCCTATGCGCTGGCTTGCGCCGACACAAATGTCCTTTTCTGGGGTCAGCATAAAAATCCGCATAAAAAAGACTAAGACGTTCCTTCAGCCTCGGCTTTTTGTTTGTCAGTGTGCCACCTGTATCATCAATCAGACGAAGAAAGGGGGGTCACGTTGCAACATCTCCAGAGCTAAAAGCTGACTTCCAATCTTCAATGTTTTTTTGCCTCTGTCTAGCAAGTCTTGCCTTGGCTGCTTTATACGATCATTGTATAGCGAACGCATTTTTTCTGCTGTCTGTTTCGAAGAGGCGTTTGAGTTTTTGTCTTTCCATGATTGAATGGCTGGCAATAGGCTGGTTAATGGCATTTGTTTGGCAAAGGTGTTTTCGTAATTTTTCCTAACTCGATAATATTGTTTTCTTAAAGATGCCATCATAGGCTCTATTTCGGGCTTAAACGTCTCAGACATAAAGTTGTAGTAGGCACGGAGAGGCTCATCACTTTCTGCTTCCTCAAAGGCTTCCCACAAAGCATCCTTCTGGGTCACAAGGTCCCGGAGGGTTTCTTGCTGTTCTTGTGAAAGGGCAGGATAGGCGTGGCCGTGAATCATGATGGCGCCTTGTGAAACCGCCTCACTTTCATCGTCTGGATCCATGGCATAGGCGGGCGTCGCAAGGGAGGTAAGGGCGATGGTGCTGCCCAAACAAGCGAGCCTTAGATAGGTATACATAAACATGCTGCCCATGTTTTTCCATCATGTGGGGTTATTATGATATTTTTTGCCAAAAAGTCAATGATGCATAACGATACTTATCAACGCCGCACGGCCCTCATGCCGGTTTGTGTTTTCTCTTATGCGCCCTCGACATTTTCAGAGACGCTTCCATGGCGTTTATCTTCTTTCTTTGGGTTGCGAGTGCCTCCATGTGTGCTTGCGTTTGCTCTATTGCCTTTGTGATGGGTGTTTTATAGCCCTCTTCATCAAGCTGTCTGAGACGCTTGTTTTTTTCTTCTCTGGTCATGTTGACTAACCATTTTTTGCTTCTATCAAGAAGTGTTATTGTTTCCGTGTCTAATATGCGCCTTTCTTGTGTGAGTGTGTTTAAATCGCGTTCATATTGCTGGGTCAGCGCGTCTAAAAATCGTTGTTCAGGGGCGAGATGCTTTTTAACAAAAGGGGGTTTGGCATCAGCAAGTGCCCGTTTCTTTTTCCTTATCTTGTCAATTTGTTGTGCCAATAGCCTTTGATGGTTGACCCCATCCTGGTTTTGCTGTTCTTCTGGCGTACTGCGGCTTTCAAGATGTGCCCGTTTGTCCTGAAGATGCCTTGTGAGTGACACCCTATCGGCTTCATATTCGTGTATGCTGTTGAGAAGGGTTTCTATGGTTTCATAGGCCTCATGCAAGGAGGGTTTGTCTTGGCTAAGTGCGCGGATCCAGGCTTCTGAAGCCTCACCCCTTGCCTCTGTTGACTCTGTTGACTCGGTCTCCATAAGCTCTTTTCTTTTGTCTTGCTTGTCGTATTTTCTTTTCTTTTGTCTTGCTTGTCGTATTTTGTGGCCTCTGGGTTTTTTTCAAGCCACGTAAGGTAGGCGGGGCGCTGCTGCTCAAAAGCCGCCCACCTTTCATCTTGTGTGGGGTCTGCGGGTTCTTTTTGCCTGTCGCGCGCGTATTGATGCCACGCTAAGGGATTGTTCTTAGAAAACGCTACATAGCTTTTTTGGAAAACTGGATCTAGCCAATCTTCGTGCGTTGTATTGGGGGTCGCTTTGAATGAAGCAGGCTCGCTGGCGGTGGTTTTGTTCTTTCCAGCATGAACATCAACGGGGGCAAGGGCCACGCTGCCCAACCAAAAGGCAAAAAAGAAACCATTCTTCATAAACACACCTTCCATCACAACAAACACTCACCCCTCTATTATTTGCTTTTTTTGTCAAAAAAACAATAATATCAAACACTTAAGGAAAAAACATGCCGTGTTTTTTATGGCGGTGCGGTCATGCCCCATGTGGGGTCATTCAGGCTTTGGGGCTGTTATGAGGGCCCAAAAAGCAAGCTGTTGTTTTTGCATCTCGGCCCAGATCTTTTCTTCGGCCTTAAGGGCGTTAAAGAGGTTGTCAAGGCCGCGCTTGCTATATGTTTGCCTGCGCTCTGTTGTATCTTGCGCGCTAGGGAGTGCCTCGAAAGGGCGATGCTGGGTGGTTTTTTCTTCTTGTGTGGCGTTTGGGTTTTTGTGCGCCCCTTTTTCCTCTCTGCCCTCTCCCCTGTTTTTCCCCTGGCTTGCCTTTGGGGGGGGCAGCATATCCTCCACGTTTTGATAGAGCGCTTCAACCTTTTTCAACTGGAAGATTTCTTTCTCTATGAGGTAGTCTAACTCTTGGTTATTTTGTTCTTCTTTTTGGGCCCTTGTGTCGTGCAATATTTTTTTTGTTTTCTCAATGGCCTGACGCTCAAGGCCCATATATTTTTGAACCAAGGCCTGTGTTTGGTCATCTTTTTCATCTGGTGATGCGTGCGGGTAGGCACGCAGAAAATCTTGATAGGCTTTGTCCATGTCTGCGGAGAGACGTTTCATCCGGTGCTCCATGTGCTGTATATCGGAAAGGCAAGAAACTTCTTTTTCTGTAAGGGCGATGAATGCCTCCTGTCTTTGCTGGTCGCGGGCCTTTCTGGCGGCGCGCAGGTGCGTTTTCTCTTTTTCTAACTCTTGTTGCACAGGGGCTATGTGTTGTATGTCCAGCAATTGTTTTTGGGCCTCTTTTTCTGGTCTGCGTGCTTCGGGGTTTTCTTGTTTCCACTGTTTGTAGGTGGCATCCCGTAGACGTTGTGCCTTTCGCACGTCTTGTTCTTTTTCCTTCACCCTTTGTGCGTGAAAGGCTTCTTTTTGCGCCAAAATACGGGGGGGTTGTGGTTCGGGATTGCAGAGCTTCTCTCTGATTTTTGCTAATACCTGTTCTTTTTCTTTCATGGGCCAACGTAAGGCCTCCAGGTGCTTTGTATCCATCGTAAGCAAATGGGCATTTTTTTCCTGCTCGGATGCATCGCGATGGTTTTGGTTCCATTGTTGGTGCTCAGCATCCCTTTCAATCGTGGCCTGTTTCATCTTTTTGCGGCTTTCGGCAATGCCTTCTTCATAGAAAGCTTCTTTTCGCTTTAACGCCGTCGATGCTGCATTTTTTTGATGCTGTATCTTTACACCCAGGTTTTGTCGTTTTTGTTGCGCCTTTTGCAAAGCCTGGAACGTTTGTTCCCTGTATGTGTGATGCAGATTGATCCATTGTTTGCACTGTTCACGTCGGCTTTTTTGGGGGGGGGCATACAGCCAGGCATCATAATCGTTGTTCATCGCTTGGGCGTCATGACGCAGTTGGCTCTGAGTCTCCTTGATTGTCTGTAAACAGAGGGTTTCTTGTGTTTCTAGATCAGCCAATAGCGCCTCTGGTGTGGGTTTTGTTGCGGCTGTGGCTGGCTGGCTGGGGCCAGTTTCATCCTCCCCTCGGCCGGCGTGGGCATCAAGGGGGACAAAGGTGAGGGCAATAGTTCCGGCTAAGCAGGCAAAAAGAAGACATTTTTTCATAAAACACGCGGCTATCAGAAGACATCGTCTTTATTGTCTCTTATTTTGTCAAAAAGAAAGATAACGTCATAGCGGCATCGTGCATAAAAGGCCCTCATGATGTGGAGAGCCCTTCGCCGACATGTGAAATGGCAAGATTTTACAGGAAAATGAGCTTTGGGCTGGGCCTTGGTGAGCTCTTGTGTCCTTTCTGCATTGTTCTTTGCTTGGTCGTTTGTTTTTCTCCTGGTTTGCTTTGAGGGGGCAGCATACCCTCCATCTTTTATAGAGCGCGTCAACCTTTTTCAACTAAAGAATTTCTTGCTCGATAAGGTGAGTGAACGTTTGGTTGTTTTGTGCCTCTTTTTGAGTTCTTGTGGTGTGCAACACCTTTTCTGTCTTGTAAATGGCCTCCCGCTCGAGGCCCCTATATTGCTGAACCAGGGTTTGTGTTTGGGCATCTTTTTCTTGCTCGCTGGCATCGCGATGGCGTTGGTGCCATTGTTGATAGGCCGTGTCTCTCTCAACCGTGGCCTGTTTCATCTTTTTTTGGCTTTCAAGCAAGGCTGTTTTCATAGAAAGCTTCTTTTCGCTTTAAGGCT
>CBFICL010000036.1:0-8876 GCA_965661165.1 uncultured Holosporaceae bacterium
CACCGCGGCCATTTTATGCAAGGGCCAAAACAGCACAGCCCGTTGCCACAAGCCGAGGAGGCTATAGACCATAAAAAAGACAAGTCCGGCCACAATCGACATATGAAGGCCCGAAATGGCCAACAAATGCGCCATGCCCGCATCGGCAAAATCAGCGCGCACAGAAGAAGGCAGGCCTGCCGTGTGGCCCGTGAGAAGGGCTGCGGCCACGCTGGCGTGGGGCATGGGCAAGACCTCAAACAAAACATGGGTCAGACGCTCGCGCCATGGCTCCATCCACATCGTGCGCCACAGGGGTGGCGGGGCGTGCCGCAGGGAAGGAGAGGTGAGGCAAAACCCCTTTGCGCCGATGCCCTGAAAATAGCACGTTCTGCGCATATCATAGCCATAGGGCCACGTAGGCGGGGGAAGTTTGGTGAGGTTAGCTTTTACCCGTATGTGCTGTCCGGTGCGCAGTGCTCTCCATCCACACGGAATCCACAGCCGCACTTTGCGAAGGGCAAGGCTTGGCACAATGCGCGTCACCTGCACAATCACCCGTGCACCTTTCACTGCCTGTGGCCCTCCTTTGTAGCGAAGGTAGGTGACGTTTTCAATCACACCCTCAAGGGTGGCGCGTTTGACGTGGGTGTTGAGCATGGGCGTCGCAAGAGTTTGTGTTCGCCACAAGGCAGCACTAAACCCAAGGCACACAAAGGCCAGGCCCAGAAGCGCCACATGGAGGACAAAGAAAGCGCGATGATAGGTCAGCACCACGGCGCCCACACACCCCCCGGCACACAGTGCTGCCCCTAGGGCCCACCAAAAGGGGGGCTCAAACGTGAGAGAAAAATAGGCAGCAATCCCCAGGCCCAGCAGCACGGGCGTCCATAGGATGAGACGATCTTGCTCATGTGTCAAAAAAAGTGTGAAAAGCGAGGAAAGCCGGGACCAGCGTGTGTGCATGTGCGGGGTTACAGATGAGATTCGTTGTGAGAGGCATTGTGCGGGAACAACCACACGTCTTGATGAAAGGCTTCCAAGGTGGGGCGATGACCCACACTGATGCACGTGGCTTTAGGGAAGCGGGTTTTGATGAGCTGATAAAGGGCGTGTTCTGAAGGTTCATCAAGGGCCGAGGTGGCTTCATCCAGAAAAATCCATGAAGGGTTGGCAAGCAACAGGCGCGCAAACCCCAGGCGTTGCTGTTCTCCACCGGAAAGCACCTGAGGCCAAAAAGCTTCATGTTCCAAGCGATCCTGAAGATGGGCTAGCCCTACATCCTCAAGCACCTGGACCAGCATGGATGAGGAAAACGCCTCGCCCCCTTGAGGATAGGTGAGCACATTTTTCAGCTTGCCCAGCGGCAGGTAAGGCTTTTGGGGCAAAAAGAAAAAACGCGCCGCGGGATAATCGATGGTGCCCTCCCCAAACAGCCACATGCCCTGAAGTGTACGCAAGAATGTGCTTTTACCGATGCCTGAAGGCCCTTTGATTAAGGTGGAGGCGCCAGGCGTGAAGGTTTTGTCCCCCACATGTTGAATCTTTCCCCCCCCGGGCGTTGTTAAGGTGAGGTTGTGGATCACAAGGCTAGGTTCCTTATGGCTTTGGTACACAATATTTTTATGAGGCAGTGGTTGGTGCATCGTGCGCTCAAAGGTGATTAAACGGGTGAGGCTGGCTTTCCAGTCAATAATGTCAGGATAGTTTTGCACAATGATAGTAAAGGCATTTTCCACGCTTCTAAACACGGAGAGTACCTGCATCAAAATGCCGATGGTGAGTTTTTCGCCAAAATAGCGCGGCGCCATCAACAGCATGGGCACAATGATGCTGGCCTGCATATAGCCGTTGATCCAAAAATTGATAGACACCATTTTGCGGATAATGGCCCGGGTGGTGAGATAGAGATTGTGCACAAACCCATCGGTGGTCTTTTTTTCGGTGGCCTCGCCTTTGAGAAAGGCAATGCTTTCGCTGTGCTCGCGAATGCGGGCCAAGGCATAGCGCAAATCCCCTTCGCGCCGTTCTTTCTCCACCTCAAGAGGCAAGAGGGGCTTCATGATGCGCTTGCTGATGAACGTGCCAAGGACAGCATAAAAAAACGCCACAAACACCAAATAGCCAGGGATCACAACGTGATAGCCCCCCACCGAAAAAGACAGCGGGCCCGAGATTTGCCACAAAATGCCCAAAAACACCACAAGGGTAAACACCTCTTGCATGATTTTTGTGAATAAGGTGAGCGTGTTGGTTGTGATATAAAACAGGTCATCGGAAAGGCGCTGGTCGGGGTTGTCCGTATCGCTCGGCATGAGTTGCAGAAGATAATAGCGCACGTCGCTCAGCCAGATGGATATATAGTGGTGTGAGAGAAAACGCCGCCAAAAAATTTTCAACAAAGATTCAATATAGGCCCGCATGATCACAATGATGATGTTGATAGCGGCGATGCCCACAAACAAGACCATCAAAAAACGAAACTGGGCCAGGTCATAGGCTTGGAAAGAATCATAAATGGCACGTTGCCAATAGCTGAAAGCCCCATCAATGGCGGCATAGGCGATCATCGAGGCCAGCAGCGCCCCAAAAAGGCCGATGGCCCAGCGTGATTCTTCAGACCTGGCATACAGCAACAAAATGCGCCCCACGTTGCGATAAAAATGGGGAACATGGTGATGATCGTGGCGTGTTTTTTTCGGCATAGCGCCCTTGGTAAGCCATGTGTGTGAGGGGGATTATACATAACCTCAGTCGTTTGTAAAAAGGATAGGTGATTTTTTCTCAACAAAAAGCGATCCCTTAACGCCAAAAATGATCACCGTATCTAAAAAAGCAAGGCGAGGAGGTTGGCAGGATGCCTGAAAAGAGGTGCCTGATGCTTTAAGGGGTATAACCGCACAGGTGAAACGAAGGTACGGTGGGTGCGTTAGGGCGTTTGAGGTGTTGTTGCTGCGTCCTCCCCTTGGCCTGTGGCGTCATGGGGAGTGGGGGATGGGGCGTGCGAAAAGGTTTGGGCCCACAAATCATTGCCGCGCGAGGTGAGGGTGGTTTTTTCTTGGGTCAAACGCACAAGTTCGCGGTCTTTGTGATGAAAAAGATCATCGGCTTGAAAGGCGCACATATCTTTCATGGGTACGCTGGCGATGTCAGGATAGGCTTCGTGATGTTGTGTGTGTCCAAACCACCAGCTGCCCATACATGCCGAAAGGCCTAAGCAGCCTAGCGCACACGCAAGGCGAGAGACCCAAGGGCGTAAGGAGCGCATCCTGCAAAGGGGAAAGCGTAAACGGACACGGGTTGGTGTGGGGGCGTGGGCGCAGCGGAGGTGGCTACCACACATAGGTGGATGGATGCGGATCTGTCACCGTATCTTCGTCAAAAAGAACCGCTCGGGTGCTGAAAATCTTCACCTTGTGGGGACGGACGCTGATGATGCCCTCATGTGTTTCATAAATCACCGGTTCGTCTTTCCCTGGCAGCATAAGACGCAAGAGGCCTTTGCTCAACACACTCAACAAAGGCGCATGCCCTTTATAAAGGGCCATATGACCATCCAAAGCCTTGCAAAACACAGCATCTACCCTGTCATCAAACACAGATCCCGCCGGCGTTGAAAGGATGACGTGAAGGTGCGCGGCTTTGGCGTGGCTCATGATTCCCCTAAATCCTTGGCTTTTTGATACACATCTTGAATGGTGCCTGTCATAAAGAAGGCCGCTTCGGGCACATCGTCAAGCTCACCCTCCACAATGCGCTTAAAGCCATCAATGGTGTCTTCCCTCGCAACAAACACGCCTGAAATGTTGGTGAAGGTTTCGGCTGTCTGGAAGGGCTGTGAGAGAAAGCGCTGGATTTTCCGGGCGCGTTTGACGGTGATCCGATCTTCTTCTGAAAGCTCTTCCATTCCAAGGATGGCGATGATGTCTTGAAGAGATTTATAGGTTTGCAATATTTTTTGCACCGAACGCGCCACGTCATAGTGCGTGTCGCCCACCACGGCTGGGTCAAGGATGCGTGATGTAGAGTCAAGGGGATCAACGGCGGGATAAATCCCCAAACTGGCAATGGTGCGTGAGAGCACCGTGCGCGCATCAAGGTGTGTAAATGAGGTGGCGGGCGCAGGGTCGGTCAAGTCATCCGCTGGCACATAAATCGCTTGCACGCTGGTAATCGAGCCCTTGGTGGTGGAGGTGATGCGTTCTTGCAGCGCGCCCATTTCTGTGGCCAGCGTGGGTTGATAGCCCACCGAAGAGGGCATGCGCCCCAAAAGGGTCGAAATTTCAGCTCCGGCCTGGGTGAAGCGGAAGATGTTATCAATAAAAAACAGCACATCTTTGCCTTCAGCATCGCGGAAGTATTCAGCCATGGTGACGCCTGACAGGGCCACCCGGGCACGGGCGCCTGGCGGCTCGTTCATTTGACCATAAATAAGGGCGGCTTTGGAGGTGTCATCTTCAAGGTCAATCACACCTGAGTCAATCATTTCGTGATAAAGATCATTGCCTTCACGGGTGCGTTCACCCACGCCGGCAAACACAGAATACCCGCCATGCGCTTTGGCAATGTTGTTAATCAGCTCCATAATCAGCACGGTTTTGCCCACACCGGCGCCACCAAACAAGCCAATTTTTCCACCTTTCAAATAGGGGCACAGCAAATCGATCACCTTGATGCCTGTGCCCAACACTTCAGCGTCAGTGGATTGGTCGATAAACGCAGGGGGCGCGCGGTGAATATTCCACTGTTTTTTGGTTTTGACGGGCCCGCGGCCATCAATGGGCTCACCGGTCACGTTAATGATGCGTCCCAAGGTTTCAGGGCCTACAGGAATTTGGATTTCTCGGCCTAAATCTTCCACCGGCTGTCCGCGGCAAAGCCCTTCGGTGGCATCCATGGCGATGGTGCGCACACATTCTTCTCCAATGTCTTGCGCCACTTCTAAGATAAGGTCGGGCCCGTTCTCCATTTTAACGGCGAGCGCGCCTTGAATGGGCGGCACGTGGTCTTCAAAATGAACATCCACAATGGGGCCCTGTATTTGGGTGATGACGCCCCTTTTGTAGGCGGTTTGGGAGGCTGGCGTTTTGGCACGTGGTGTTTTGTCGCTAGCTATACGCTCAGGCGTTTTTCCACCCGGTGTTTTGGCCACGCGCTCTTTTTTTACAGACGCAGCTTTCGTGGCTTTCCGAGGCGCTGGTGCACGTGAGGAAGGGGGGGTAGATGCTTTTGTTAACATAGGGCCTGTGCTCCTGAAATAACTTCGGTAAGTTCTTTGGTGATCATGGCTTGACGCTGGCGGTTATAGCTTAAACCAATGTCTTCTAAGATTTCTTCGCTGTTGCGCACCGCGCCGTCCATGGCTGTCATGCGGCAGCCCTCTTCACTTAAGATGCTTTCCACAAAAAGGTGGTAGAGCCCAAACACAAGATAGGTCTGGATCCAATGGCGGACAAACAAAGCCCGTGTGGGCTCGAGGGTCACATCAGGCAACGGGCCTGGGTTGTGGGCGGAAGCTGTGAGGGGCGCCAAGAGGTCGGCCAAAGACAGCAGTTTCACGTCTTGAGATAAGGCATTTTTGAAATGTGTAGAGACAATGGCAATGCGGCCAATCTTTTTGTCATCATAAAGCTGGCAGGCTTCGTTTAACAGGGCGGCCATGGCGTCTGTCTGCACGTGTTTGAACTGAGAGGTGGTTTTGAAAAGCGTATGCCCGCGCCCCTTGAGCTGGGACGCCAACCGGTCGCCAAAAACATACATCAAGGGCGGCTCTTTTTCATGTGCGATGTGGGTTTCGATAGAGCGAATCAATTGGGTATGAAAGTGTCCACACAGGCCCCTGTTAGCACCCAAGATAATCCACAAGGAGGGTCTATCGTCAATATGTTGCGTATAATGCGGAAAATCTTCAGCTGTCAGAGCCGCAGGGCCTGCGGTCATCATCAGCGCGTGTTTTTGCTTACGCGTTTCTTTGAAGAGGGCGTCAAATCGCTTTAATTTGGCGGCAGCCACCATTTTCATAGCTGACATAATCTTTTTTGTGGACGTCACCGCGTCGCGTCGCTGGCTGAGGCTTTGAAGCGTGGGCATCTATACAAACCTTTCCATAAACGTCACCAAGAAGGTGTGCAGCTTCTTTTCAATAGCTGCAGAGAGAGCGCCTTCCTCTTCAATGCTGGGCAGGATGAGGCTTTTATCCTCACGCAGGGCGGCTAAAAATTCATCAGAAAAACGTATGAACGCATCTTCGTGCAGGTCATCGAGATATCCCCTTGTGCCGGCAAACAAAAGCACCACCTGTTCTGCCATAGACAAAGGAGAATAGGGTGGCTGTTTCAGCAACAAGGTGAGGGCACGCCCGCGAGTGAGCAATTGTTTTGAGGTGCTGTCTAGGTCGGAAGACAGCTGAGAAAAAGCCTGCATTTCTTTGTATTGCGCAAGTTCAAGCTTGATTTTACCCGCCACCTGCTTCATAGCTTTGCGCTGTGCTGCCGAGCCTACACGACTGACAGACGTGCCCACATTAATGGCGGGGCGCAGACCTTCGTTGAACAGTTTAGATTCAAGAAAAATTTGTCCATCGGTGATGGAAATGACGTTGGTGGGGATATAGGCCGAAATATCGCCAGCCTGGGTTTCAATAATCGGCAACGCTGTCAGCGAACCGCCACCCGCATCCGCGCTCATTTTGCCGGCACGCTCCAGCAAGCGGGCATGAAGATAAAAAACATCTCCTGGATAGGCCTCACGTCCTGGCGGGCGTTTGAGCAGCAAGGACATCTCCCGGTAAGCCACAGCGTGCTTGGAAAGGTCATCATAAATAATAAGGGCGTGCTTGCCCCGATCTCTAAAATATTCCCCCATGGTGCAACCCACATAGGGCACAAGGTATTGCAGGGAAGCGGGGTCAGCGGCATTGGCGGCCACCACGGTGGTGTAAGCCATCGCGCCCTTCTCTTTCAACACCTGCACAAGATGGGCAATGGTGGATTGCTTTTGTCCGATGCCTACATAGATGCAGTGCACTTGGTTGTCTTCATCGCCTGCATCAAAGGCTTTTTTCTGGTTCAAGATGGCATCGATGGCCAGGGTTGTTTTGCCGGTTTGCCGGTCGCCGATAATAAGCTCTCGCTGTCCGCGTCCGATGGGCACCAGGGCGTCAATGGCTTTAACGCCGGTTTGAAGGGGGGTGGAGACAGATTCACGCTCAATAATGCCGGGGGCTTTGGCGTCAATATAGGTCGTTGACACATCCGTAAGCGGACCATTGCCATCAATGGGTCGACCCAAGCCATCAAGCACGCGCCCTAAAATGCCCATACCCACCGGGGCCTCCACCATCTCGCCTGTGCGTTTGGCTAAATCACCTTCTTGCAAGTTTTGGCCACTACCTAGCAGGACAATGCCCGTGGTTTCTGCATGGAGACTGAGGGCGATGCCCTGAACGTTGTCACCCAAAATCACACGTTCGCCATATTTCACGCCATCTAGGCCCCAAACCGTGGCAATGCCATCACTGAGCGATAAAATGCGGCCCACTTCACGTGTTTCCGCCATGTGATCAAAATGTTTGATATGTTCTTGAAGAACGGAGAGAGCTTCTGATGACGACAGGGTCATAACAATTTCCTTTTACCTAAACATGGGACAAAACGCCTTCCTTAAGGCGCATAAGGGCAGATCGCAAAGAGCTGTCCATCATTTTCGAACGCCAAACCCACACACTGCCTGCTAAAAGGGTGGGTTCGTGATGGGCATGCAAGCGAACGGGTTTTTGAAAGGTGTTTTCCAATGCTGCTGTTTTGTTTTTGACTTCTGTGTCAGACAAAGGTGTTGATGTGGCAAGATGGACAGTCTCATAGCGCTGGGCCTCAAGGTGGTGAAGCAAATCAGGCAGCAGCCCAAGACGACCATTGGAGGTCAGCAGGTGAAGATAGGCTATGATGGCTTTGCTTAAGCCAAGCTTGCGGGCCACGCTCACTACAATGGTGGCCGCTTGGCGACGAGGAAGTCCTGATGTGATCAAACGCCAAGCTTGGTGCCCGCACACAGCATGGGCTACCTTGTTAAGCTCTGAAAGCAGGGGCATGCCGGCGCCTGGTAATGTATGAAACAACTGAACGTACCGCGAAAGCTCAGCACTTGGACCCTGAACAAGCAGTTGGTTGATGCCCACAAGAACCCTCCACTCAAAACATCTTCTTCTACATAGCACAGCCACCCAAAGATCGGCAAGAGCTGACCCGGAAAATGGCGTGGAGATAGGGCTGGCTGGCTCCGTGTGTGATATGTGCCTTGCAAATAAAAAATATTTAAAAGAGACATCTAAGAAACAAACATTGATCTTCAAAAAAGAAATACACAATAAAAGACAAAATTGGGATGGAATTGTTATGGTGCACACGCGTGCCACGTGGTTGCTTTTTTTTATGCTTATTGCCCACCAACCGTGTTGGGGGAATATATTTGAAGGATATACATCGGCTGAAGACTATTGCCACGCGCACGGATGGGCGCCGCAAAGGCAAGAGGGATTGATTTTTCAAGACGCGCTTGATGTAGCCTGCCAGGACCGCGTGCGTCAAGATCAACAAAATGCACAAAATCCTATCCCCCAACCGAGGGGGCACCGGCAGCGACGTCGTTCTTTAGGAGATATGCCAACCCCACACGGGCTGCAACGTCCCCGCTCAGGCTCCTTTGGCGAAATTTTTACTGAGGAAAGTGATAGAGAGCCCAGCCGCTTGCAAGAATTGATGAGCACGCTGCAGTCCCCCTCGAGGTGGTTTAGATCAGGCAGGAACCAAAGGCAGAGCAGGGCAAGCGAAAGGCAACGTCTCCCCGTAGTATCCGGAGGGCATCCAGGTCCCAACCCTACCGTGCCTGAGATTCACATC
>CBFICL010000037.1:0-8352 GCA_965661165.1 uncultured Holosporaceae bacterium
TGTACGTATTGTCTTCTTCTTCTTTCTCGTCTTGAGGTGTGATGTCTTGGGAGGCATCTTTTTTGGGTTGTTTACGGCGAGATGAACCTCTTTTCGCACGAGGATTGTCAGATTCTGACGCGTTGTACTCAGTTTCTTGACGCGGACCGCTCTTTTCTTTGTGTGTATTATCACGCGCATCAGATTC
Organism: uncultured Holosporaceae bacterium; assembly: GCA_965661165.1. Lineage (GTDB taxonomy): Bacteria > Pseudomonadota > Alphaproteobacteria > Holosporales > Hepatobacteraceae > Hepatobacter. Next base: position 188 of record CBFICL010000037.1, read on the forward strand.
GGCGCTTAGTGCGTTGCTTTTTTCCTTGCCTACGTCCGCCGGTTGCTCTTTCTTTTTCTGTGCAGGCGGGGAAGCCTTTGTCTGCTGAGATGGGGTGCCTGCTTTTTTTCCAGAGGCTGCTTTTTTCGATGTTGCTTTTTTAGGGGGGTTCTGAGGTTCAATGCGGAAAGATGAAGGCGCCAGCGTGACATCCTCTTCAAAGAAGATGCGGCAGGTGGTGTTTTTTTCTAAAGCTTCAATGCGATCTCTTTTTTTATTAAAGAGATAGAAAGCTACAGAAGCCGCTACAAAAACATACACGTCACCCTGTGTTTGGGAAAGAACTTGCTCAAGCTCACGCAGGATGCGCAGTGCCAGAGATTCGGTGGAAGGGACAGAGCCCGTGCCTTGGCAGGCGGTGCACATCTGGTTGATGCTTTCTGTCAGGCTGGGTTTTAGTCGTTGACGTGACATCTCCAACAGGCCAAAAGGACTGATAGTGCCTACTTCTGTGCGTGCGCGGTCCAGCCTCAATGCATTTTCGAGGCATTGTTCTACTTGTGCTTTGTGTTTACCTTGGTCCATATCAATAAAGTCAATAACCACCAGTCCACCGATATCCCGCAGGCGAATCTGCCTGGCAATTTCTTGCGCGGCTTCAAGATTGGTCTTGAGCGCTGTTTCCTCAATGTGCCGTTCGCCGGTGGATTTGCCAGAGTTCACATCGATAGAGGTGAGAGCCTCTGTGGTGCCAAAAACAAGGTATCCCCCTGAAGGTAATTGGAAGGTGGGGGTGTGAATATCTGCAATATGCTCTTCAACCCCATAATGTTGAAATAAGGGGGCACTTTCTTTGTGGAGACGAATTTTTTTCACATGGCTAGGTGTCAATTTACCCATGATCTTTTTGGCGTGTCGATAGCCATTTTCACCCTCCACCAGCACCTCGTCAATGTCGCGTGAATAGGTGTCGCGCAGGGTTTTTTGAATCAGATCGCCCTCTTGATAGATGATCGATGGGGCTGTAGAGGCCACGGTCTGACTTTTGATGTCTTCCCACATCTTTTTGAGATAATCATAGTCACGTTTGATTTCAATCTTTTTTCTGTCAATGCCCGCTGTGCGCAAGATCAATCCTGTGCCTTCCTGCACCTCTAGCTCGTCCATAACGCCGCGCAGGCGTTTTCTTACACTGCTATCCGTAATTTTTTTGGAAATGCCTCCGCCTTTGGCCGTGTTAGGCATGAGAACACAATAGCGGCCTGGGAAAGAAAGATAGGTCGTCAACGCGGCACCTTTATTGCCACGTTCGTCCTTCACCACCTGAACGAGCAAGAGCTGTCTTTTCTGAATAACCTCTTGTATTTTATATTTTTTAGATGACTCCCGTGATGAAGAGCGCTTCTCGCTGCCCTCTTTTTTCTGGGCGGGGGCCAATGAGGCCACAAGGGCTTTTTGATCCTCCACAGGAATACGGAAGTAATCGGGGTGAATTTCGTTAAAGGCCAAGAAGCCATCCTTCCCCGAGCCAAAGTCTACGAAAGCCGCCTGTAAGGAAGGTTCAACCCGTGAAATGCGGGCAAGGCACACATCCCCCTTGGCCGAGCGTTTGGCAGAAGATTCATAGTCAAATTCTTCCAGTGTATCACCGGAAACCACAGCCACCCTGCATGCTTCATCATGGGAGGCATCGATTAAGATCCTTTTTAATTTTGTGTTTGTCATACCAAATTGAAATCCCAAAAAGATTCACAAGACCTATCTGCGATGTCTACGTGCTGTTTACCTGTGCAAGAGGGCCTTGGAAAGAATGTAAAAAAATCAAAGAGAAAGACCTCGCTGCCGAGATCAAACTACGTGGGAATTATAATGACTGATATCCCGTGGCACAAGAGAAAAAAACGTTCTCTTGAAAAGCGCGCCCCTTTTTAAAGGAAAAATCAATCCTGTTCGGGCTCATTCGGCGCGTATAATTGGACGGGTTCAAGGGGAGAAATGGTGGAAATAGCACTCTTATAGATAAGCTGAATAGAGCCATTATTTTTGAGGGTCAACGAAAAAGAGTCAAAGCCGGTAATAATGCCTTGTAACTTGACGCCGTTAATAAGAAATAAGGCTGTTTGAGCTTTTTCTTTTCTGAGAACATTCAGAAAATGATCTTGTAGGGACTTTTTATCTGTCATTTTTTATCTCTTTTAATTATTTTTTTTATTATAAAAATAAAGCTATTTTTTGCAACATCTGTGAAGAAAATTATATGAATATTTCTTTGTTTGCAAAAAAAAGTTATTTTTTTTGATTATCCAAAAGATATTCTATTATTTTTGTCAGAAAAAAGCAATCTTTAGCATCAAAGATTCCAGATGATAAAGAAAGAGGGCGGTGAACAGAAACAGGCATACACCCCGCATGGTGCGCACATAACATATCTACTTCTGAATCCCCTACAAACCAAACGTGATGTCCTGGACCATGGGTGCTGTTTTCAAGGGCTTTGAATAGGGGAACCGGGGAGGGCTTGTCTTCAGGCGTATCTTGTGAGCCGACAACGCTTTCGAACAAAGAAGACCAGCGAAAAGCCGCCACTTCTTTGCGCAATAAATCCCCTTTTTTGTTGCTGACAACGGCTGTATAAATGTTGTTTTTTTTGAGCATCGTTAATAAGACTTCAGCGCCTGCAAAAGGTTGGGGATGGTGGAGCTGTGTGATGTGTTTTTCAAAAATATGCTGTGCTTGGGCACTTTGCGTGCCAAACAGCTTGGGAAAGATAATGCTCACAGATTGGCCTTGAGCCCCCAAAAGCTCACGCCGTGTGATGGCCTCATGCCCAAAATGAACAAGCGTTTTGTTAAATGCCTGTAAAAGGAGAGAATAGGAATCGGCCAGTGTGTTATCCCAATCAAAGATCACAGCCTGTGGTCGCGGCGGGAATGTGTGGGGTAAAAAAGCGTCAGACACGACCTGTCTTTACGAAAAGAGGAAAGAATCGTTTCGTTTATCACTGTATCTTTTTTTTCTATCTATCGATATGCTCAAAAGCATTTTTTTAGGTGTTAATCAGACAAGATGTGGCGAAGAATCGACAGTAAGGTCATACAGTCGACAGCATCTATGATGTGAGATTTTTTTTTCAACGCTCGATAGACAGACACAAACATGACACCACTTTTTTGCGCACAGAGCGCGTCAACCTCTGAATCTCCGACAAACCAAATATGGTGTCCGGGGGTATGACCGCTTCCTTGTAAAGCTGCTAATAAGGGCTCTGGCGAAGGTTTGCGCATATATGATCCATCTGCGCCAATGATTTTCTGAAAAAAAGGCATCCATTGCAGATGGTGTACGTTGGTTTTCAGGAGGTCTTGCTTTTTGTTGCTACACAGGGCTGTATAAATTTTTTTTTCCTTTAACAACATGAGAAGATCATAGGCGCCTGGAAAGGGCATGGGGTGTTGATGACCCAAAGAAGCCATGATTTCTTCAAAATAAAGCTGTGCATCTTCAGCGTCTCGGTCAAAAAAATGAGGAAAAGAAGAAAAGAACGTTTGTCCCCGATTGTCCATCAGTGTCTTTGATGTTACGTTGGGCCTGCCAAAGTGTTGGCATGTTTGGTTGAAAGGATCTAAGAGAATTTCATAAGTGTCGACCAGCGTGTTGTTCCAATCAAAAATAACGGCGCGCGGTCGCGGTAATAGATTAAGATTGTTGGCAGCACAGATCACTCTATCATATTCCCCTTTCATGTTTAAAAATAGCCACCGCGTATTCAATCTATTGTGTAGGATATGACAGAGCATGTGTTCGTTTTTTCTCAATGTCACCAAAAATCTGATTTCTTTGGGCGCCATAGATCAGCTTACGAAACAGGCGGTAACAAAGCATGTGCCTGTGGAAGGGTCGGCCACCTTAAGCCGTCTTTTAGCCTCGTCCATTCAGCGTTTCTGGCAAGAGCAGGGTTTATGCCTCCAAGATTTTTCTCATATGGCGTGGGCGGCTCCCCGGCATCAGTTGAGCGTTTACCGGCTTACTTATGCATGTGTGGCAGGGCTGAAAACAGCTTGCCCCACGCTTTGTGTCGCAGAACCTTCGTTTTTTGACTTGGTGTGTCGCGGGGTTCAAACCGCGCCTGAAAAGACGGTGTGTCTCACCCCTTTTGGTCAAGCATTTTATGCCTATTGGCAGTCAGGTGAGCATAGGGAGGAGCAAAAAATCAGCCAAGAAGATCTTAAGACATGGATAAGAGGATTTTTGGACAAGGAATATGTTTTTGTGGGTGCGCGTGACGAGGGTGTGCTTTCTGCTTTAGGGGCCTCACCTTTATTTTTGTCTGAAAAAACTATTATTAACTTTTTCGAAAAAATAATATCTTTTAAAGATAAAAAATAACGTTCACGATAATGTCCAAAAATATCTAAGCACTTTAAAAATAACTGATTTTATATCTTGAAAAGTTAATGAAAGAAAGATAAAGTGCCCAAAAAGATTTTTATACAGGGTTTTAGTGTGCTTTATGGTTATTCAGGGGTTTGAAAATGCATTTAGATCATTTTTTATCTAAAAAAAACATTGAGGGGGCAGGGTCCTCTCTTTTGAATGTGTTAAGTGATGTTGTGGCGGCTTATGTGTCGAACAACAGGGTGAATGTGTCTGAAATTCCTGAACTTATTCGTCAGGTCTATTTAACGCTTGTGTGTCTAGAAGATTGTCGCACAACCGCCATGGGCTCGGGTCTTGATCCAGCGGTGCCGGTGGCAGATTCTGTGACGGATGATTATATCATATGTCTGGAGGACGGTAAGCCGCTGAAAATGCTGAAACGTCACTTGCGTGCTGTTTATAATCTGACACCAGAGCAGTATCGTATGCGCTGGGGGTTGCCGGAGGACTATCCTATGGTGGCGCCTAACTATGCAAAAAAGCGTAGCTCTCTTGCCAAAATGAATGGGTTAGGTCAATCGCCGACACCCGAACAACGCTCTGTCTCTTGCCTCTAAGATTTCCCCTTTCTTTTTGGCGACAGCTAGGGGTTGTGTCCCTTCTTTTTTTTGCGTTATGCTTGTGGTGAATCCAGAGTTTGGGGTGTAGCCAAGCGGTAAGGCAGCGGTTTTTGGTACCGCCATTCCCAGGTTCGAATCCTGGCACCCCAGCCATGAGATGGGCTGTTTTTTATTTTGGGTTTGTCTTGGCTTTCTGCGCTGCGTCAATAAGCTCTTGGGGAGAGAGCATACCTTCTTCCACGTGTGGCTGGCGAGAACCTTGAATCAGCACAAAGCTGGGCGTTGCCCTGATATTAAACTGATCAGCCAGGCGCAGTGTGTGCCGAATGGCGTCACGAATGTCTGTGGCCAGCATATCTTTTTCAAAGGTGCGTGTGGGTATCTTGAGTTGCCGCGCGAGGGCGATGATTTGCTTTTGGGTCAGCACCTTGTGGTTTTTTTGGCTCTTGACATAAAGGGCTTTGCGCATAGATCCATGTTTTTTGTATTTATGGGCTACCAAAAGCGCTCTGACTGCTGTGTAAGAATCGCGCCCCCCCAGCGGAAAATCGTGAATCACCAGTTTACATGTGGGGTGTGTTTTGACGTATTGCGTATACAGGTCAAGGCTTTGGTGGCAAAAATGGCAGTAGGGGTCGGTGAAAATAAGGATGGTGACGGGGGCCTTTTCTTTGCCCACAAAGGGTGGGGCCAGGCCTTTCTTTGATGAAAAAGACGCCACCGTTGAGGCGGTGACCTCTTGTTTGATCTTTTCTATTTCTTGTGCCCATCGTTCTTCCATAAGCCGCTGCATGGTGCCTTCCGATTGTTTGAGGCAACTTTTGTAAAAAACCTCCGCATGTTTTTTAATCAAGATGGGTAGAATACGTGCCACCTCTTTTTGGACGATGCGTTTAATTTCTTTCTGCTGAGCCGAGGACAGGGAATCTGCATGCGCAGCGCATGAAAAAAAGGACAGCCACACCAAAACGATCCACGCCATACAAAGATTTGTTTGTCTTATTTTGATCATTTTGGTCTCAAGCCCGTAAAGGGTTGCTTAACATGGCCGTGAAAAATGTGACCATCAACCTTAAGGTCAGGCAGAGCGCCTGTATGACCAGACCGTGGCAGGGGGCACATTGAAAAACACTGTGCCAATGCGTCTTTTGACCAATTTAAAGGTTTCGGCAGGAATGGAAGAGAAAGGGCTGTAGGTAAACTGATAAAAAAGCCCGGTGTCTCCCAAAAGAGAGAAAGAAGACGCAATAATGGCCTCGCGCGCTTGTGCAGGCAGACTCATCATAGGAATCCCTGAGACAACAGTGGCAATGTTATCACGTAACGCGTCAGGCAGAATTTTATGCAGTTTGCTGGCATCCTCACACATAGTTTTGATCTGAGGAAAACGTTTTTGAAGATAGGAAAAAAGTTTAGGGTCCAGCTCTACAGAAATAATTTGATCACACGGAATGCCGGCCTCCAAAAGAGCCGATGTAAACGAACCTGTGCCCGCCCCAATTTCAAGCACATATTTTTTTTGACGAATGAGCGCACGATTCTCTTCAAGGACGCTCGAAGCCACAAAACGAGAAAGATTTTTCGAGCTGGGCAAAATGGCACCAAGGGTGAGGGGGCTTTTGATCCATCTTGCAAAAAAAAGTTGTTTCTCACCCCATACAGACGAGATACGCCTCATCACACATCAACTCTTTCTAGTAAATTTCACAGAACCTTATCAGGTTCGCGTGTGTCTTACAAGCGATCAATTTGTGGCTAACCCTTTTCTTTGAGGGTCTCTCAGGCTGTCTTGATTGCCTTTTCTTAAGAGTCCATGCTGCTTGCTGGGTGAATGGCAAGCTTCTTTACAAAGACGCTTTTTATCCCCATTATTGGCGTTTTGTTTTTCACAGTTTCTTTCACATTCTGTCATGGTTGCCGCCTGGATGGCTTGACAAACAGTGAGCTGTAGGAGACATACAGACAGGAATGCACTAGAAAAAAAAGAAATAATGGGCTTCATAACATCATCGTTTCTTGTACTTTATGAATTCACTATGGCTTTTTTGGATTAATAAACCCTTTATCTCCTCACGGTAAACAGTAACCTATGGATATGGCTGGCACATTTCCCTTTACCCGGTTAAGGCGTCTACGGAAGGAGGCGTGGTGCCGCGATTTGGTGGCTGAAAGCCATGTCACCCTTGAGAACCTTGTGCAGCCCTTATTCATAAGTGAGGCGCCTTGCCATGACGAGACGCCGCCAGGGTTTTATACCGTCACCTGCGAAGAGATGTTTTCGTTTGTTGAGACGCACATGCTTGCCTATGGCCTTTCAAAATTGGCTTTATTTCCTGTGTTGGCTGTGGACAAAAAGGATGCTTCAGGCAGTGAGGCCTTTCGCCAAGACAACTTTTTTTTAAAGGCCATGGCTTCCTTAAAAAAACGATTTCCTGAGGTCACGTTAATTGTGGATGTGGCGTTGGATCCATTCACAGATCATGGTCATGACGGCGTGGTGGAGCAAGGAGATGTGGCCAACGATAAAACGGCCCACATGCTGGCCGCACTATCCTGTCTTTATGCTCAGGCGGGGGTGGATGTTGTGGCGCCCTCAGATATGATGGATGGGCGCGTGGGGATCATCCGTCAGGCGCTTGACCGTCAGGGGTATGAGGGCACAAAGATTTTAAGTTATGCCGTGAAGTATGCTTCCCATTTTTATGGACCGTTTCGCCAGGTGATGAAGGGGCCATCTTCGAAAGATTTTTCAAAAGCGTCTTATCAAATGGATGTGCGTAATGTGCACGAAGCCATGAGAGAAGCGGCTTTGGACATTCAAGAAGGAGCTGATTTTTTGATGGTAAAACCCGGCCTGTTATCTTTGGATATTTTGGCGCACCTGAAAAAGTCGACAGCGGTGCCCTTATTTGCGTATCATGTGTCAGGTGAGTATGTCATGTTGCGTACAGCAGCTGAAAAAGGTTTTATCGATTATGAACAAGGGCTGTGGGAGATTTTATCTGTGTTAAGGCGTGCAGGGGCCTCAGGCATCGTGACCTATGGCGCATCAGATGCAGCCCGTTTTATGCAGATGATGGCAGCTGGGTAAATGGTGGGCATCAGATGGCGAGCGAGAGGCCTTGTAGGTGGCGCTCTTCTTGTGTGTCTTCTGTTGGCCAGCTGCGCATCGCCTCGTCGCACGCCCAG
>CBFICL010000038.1:0-6092 GCA_965661165.1 uncultured Holosporaceae bacterium
TATATGGATATTCTTGTGCTGGGTTCTTTGATCAAGGCGGGGTTTATTGCCAAAAAAGAGGTAAAGCGCTGGCCAATTATTGGCTCAGCAGCACGCATGATGGGCACCCTTTTTATCAGTCGCCATAGAAACACGCTGATGAAAGAGTTGAAAGAGCTGACGAAACGTCTTACCAGGGGAGAAAAATTTATTTTGTTTCCTGAAGGGACATGTGGTGATGGGGTGAAGATTTTTCCGTTTAAGAGCACTTTTTTTCATATCCTCATGCCCAAAGAGTACGATATGTGGGTTCAACCGGTGTCTCTTAAGCTTACCAAGCTTAATGGTTTGCCTATGGCTGATTGCTTTAAAAAACAATACAGTTGGCGGGGGGATCAAACCTTGGTTGCCAATCTGTGGCGGCTTTGTCGCATGGGGTGTGTAGACATCACGGTGTCTTTTGGACCTTCCCTTAAATCGAGCGACTTTTCTTCGCGTCAAGATATGGCCCACCTTTTATGGCGCCACGTCGCAGGTATAGACAAGTCGCAAGAGACCCAACGTCTTTGAAGAAGGAAGCGACCGCCCGTCAAGCAAGCTGATTGTGCGTTGCGTTGCTATTGGATGTGTTTTGTGATCCAGTCTTTCAGGTCATCTTCGGTGTGCTGGCTGCCTACAAGGGTGTCCACCGGCTTGCCGTTGTGAAAAATCATTAGGGTGGGAATGGTCATGACGTTGTATTTCCCTGCGACTTCAGGGCTATCGTCAATGTTGACTTTGATGCCTGTGATGTTATCTTGCAGCGATGCCAGCGCTGCTTCTAACGTTGGCATCAGGTTCTGACAGGGCCCACACCACGGCGCCCAAAAATCAACAAGAAAAAAACCCTTGCCCTTCAACACCTCGTGGTCAAAGTCTGCTTCGGTGATTTCACGCATGTTTTCGCTCCTTCTTGTGAAACCGCGCCTCGTGCGCAAAAAATAGAAAAAAAGGGCCACAGGTTGCCCAAGTGACACCTCTCCTATGTTGGCTTATCTTTTGTTGGATCTGTGCTATAGTCAAGACAAATGTAGAGAAAAAGAGGTGGTCTCGTGTCTGTTGTGCGTGTGCCGATACAAAAAGTGGGTGAGGGCCTGAATCTTCCGCTTCCCACCTATGCAACGCCTGGTAGCGTGGGTATGGATCTTTATGCAGCGCTGAGCGCGCCTCAAAATATCCCTCCGCGTAGCTGGTGCCTGATTCCTGCCGGGATTACGCTGGCATTACCGGCAGGTTATGAAGGTCAGGTGAGGAGCCGCTCAGGCCTTGCTCTCAAGCATGGGTTGCAGGTGCTGAACGCGCCGGGAACCATTGACCAAGATTATCGCGGCGAGGTGAAAGTTATTGTGATGAACCATAGCGATGTCATGTTTTGCGTGGAACCTGCCATGCGCATTGCTCAGCTGGTGATCGCCCCTGTTGTGCAGGCAACACTGAGCGAAGCGATGCCCTTAAGTGGGGACACACAGCGAGGCCAGGGTGGTTTTGGATCTACAGGACAGTGAGGGTCTTCCTCCGTTTGTGTGGAAGGTATCGCACAGGCCCATAGACTATGCAGAAGCCATGGCTGCGATGGAGCGTGATGTCCCTTTTGTCGCTGAAGGGGGCTCGCCGCCTCTTGTGTGGCTGTTGACGCATCCTTCTGTTTACACCTTAGGCACCAGCGGCTCTTATGAGGATGTGATGGATGCTCGCGGTGTGCCTGTGCTTAAAACGGGTCGCGGTGGACAGGTCACCTATCATGGTCCGGGTCAGCGTGTGGTGTATTTTTTGTGCCCATTGAGGGCCCAATCTCGCACTCTCAAAGATTTGCTCCAGTTTATGGGCTTGTGGGTGGTGGCAGCCTTGAAGGAGCTGGGCTTAGGGGCAACGTTTGTGTGCGATCAGGATGTGGGGGTGTGGTGTGAGACGCCTCAGGGCCAAAAAAAGATTGCCTTTATGGGGCTGCGTGTCAGGCAGGGGGTGAGCTACCATGGATTTTCTATCAACGTTTGCCCTGATTTGTCTTATTTTCATGGGATTCGGCCCTGTGGTTTGGATAAACACCAGGTGACATCTCTAGCGGCGCTGGGAAAAAGAGCGAAAATGCCGCTTATTGATAAGGCCTTGTACGTTTCTTTTAGACATCTTTGGCCTTCTTTTTGAATTTTTTTTAAAAAGAGTGTAAAATGACATATGCTGGTGTTGATTTTGTGTTTGCCAGCTGTTGTGAAGAAAACAAAGAGATGAGGGTTGTCTCATTATGATCTTTGATGGCCTTGTGTTGGGTGTAATCGCTTTTTTTGTTGTTTTTGGTTTTATGCGCGGGTTTTTGCGCTCACTCACAGGTATTTTGGGGTGGGTGCTGGCGGCTGTTGGGTCCCTTTTGGTGTTGCCTTCACTGCAGCCGTTGTTAGAGCACTATGTGGGGAATTCTCTCTGGGCCTTTATTGGTCTGGCGTGTGCTGTCTTTTTTATCTTTTTGTTGCTCACTTTTTTCATCAGCGATTGGTTGGTGCATTGGGTGCGTATGAGTCCACTCAAACCTGTGGATAGCGTGTTGGGGACTCTTTTTGCCTTTGTGAAAGCCATGTTGCTTTTGTCGGTCACCTACTGGGCCTTTATCCACTTTTATAAATCTGATGATCTGCCGCCGTGGTTGGAAGAAAGCTATGCACGTCCCTATTTGGAAGACAGTGTTGAGTTTATGAAGAAAACCATATCCGATATCACCCATGATGAGTCGGCGTCGGTCTTTTTCAAAAGGCAGTTTGGCTTTTTAGAGAAGCTGTTGGAAAAACAAGACACCAATGTGGTGGCTGAGCAAGGCATGCATTCTTTAGAGCATGTGCACAAGCCTGATGATGCCTAGGATGGGTTGATGCCTTTCTTGTTATCGCCAGCCAAAGCCAGCACTTTGCTGAAAGAAGGGGGCATTTGCGCGATTCCGTCTGAAACGGTGTATGGCCTGGCGGGGGATGCCTATCGTGATGATGCTGTGCAACGTGTTTTTGAGGCGAAACGTCGTCCGGCCACCAACCCTTTAATTGTGCATTATGCCGACATCGCGGCTGTCAAAAAGGACACACAGTGGACAGACCTGGCAGAGCGTTTGGCGGCCGCTTTTTGGCCGGGGGCGTTGACGTTTGTGTTGAATCGGGCGCCTCACACGCGTCTTTCTGTGCTGGCAGGAGGGCAGGTTTCTTCAACGGTGGCTGTGCGGATGCCGGCGCATCCTGTGTTTCAAGAGATTCTCACGCTGTGTGGCTTTCCGCTTGTGGGGCCCAGTGCTAATGCTTCAGGCTTTTTAACCTCAACGCATCCTGCCCATGTGTCGCGGTCTTTGCCCCATGTGCCGGTGGTGGAGGGGGCCTGTCGCTTGGGTGTTGAATCAACGGTGCTAGATGTGCGCGGCCCACGGCCCGTGCTATTGCGTCCCGGGGGGGTGTCTTGTGAGGCACTATCAACCTTGTTAGGGGAGGCGGTGAAGCGTCGTCCAGGGGATCACAGCTCACCAGGGCAGCATGCGTCCCACTATGCGCCGTCAAAGCCGCTGCGCCTTCACGCCACCTCTGTGCTGCCGGGGGAAGGGGTGCTCAGCTTTGGGCCCCAAGCTTGGCCAGAAGCCTCATGGGTGTTTAACCTCAGCGTGCGTGGCGACAGCCAAGAGGCCGCGGCCCATCTTTTTGAAGGCCTTCACTATCTTGATCAAAGTCCGTGTCGCGCCATTGCCGTGGCGCCGTTGCCTCGTGAAGGTGGATTGAATGAGGCTTTGTGGGACCGTCTCTCTCGCGCTGCCAGGGTTGATGACAAAACGGTGTCAGGGGCGCGTAAGGACGACCATCATAGCCGCTGCCAGGGGTTACCATAAAAGGTCGCCACAAGACGTTATTTTTTTTCCAAGCCAAACACAAGGTGGCTGATCATTTTTTCAAAGCTCACAGAGCCTTGCGTGCGTTCGATAGTGCCGCCATATTTGAGCATATGCGCGCTGTTACCAGGGTGAATGCTGACAAACTTGCCGCCCAAAAGACCCGTGCTTGTGATGTTGGCGTTGCTGTCATCAGGGATAGAGAATTGGGTATAGATGCTCATGACCACCTTGGCCATAAAGTTTTCAGCATTGAGTGAAATAGCTTTGACGTGCCCGACTTTGACGCCGCCAATGCGCACAGCGGCATCTTCGGATAGCCCCTCAACGGATTGAAAATAGGCCAGCACTTCATAGGTGCTCATGGCGCGATGCACGTCTGTTTTTTTACCGGCAAAAATAAGGAAAAGGAGCGCTGCACCCATGACAACGCCCCCCAATATGGTTTCTAGTGTTGTTTTATATTTCATGATCATCGATAGCAGGGGTTTGAGGCGGATGCCACGCTTGATATGGATAGCTCTTTTTAGAAATAGAAGGCGTGCGCGCAGGATGAAAGGCGTAAGGGGTGCCTGTCAGGTTGGGCCTGTGGGGTTTTTGCCATGGGTAGGCCATCTTCGTGGCGGTTTCGGGAAACTCTGTCATATGATGAAGCCATCCATACCACAGCGGCGGCACTTTGGTGGCGTGGACCATGCCGGCATACAGAACCCAGCGCGGCTCATTTTTCCAATGACCACGATAGTTTTTTTTGCGGTAATAACGATTGCCTAAGTGATCTTTGGCCACAAGTTGACCGTGCAACCATGATTTGAGGCGCATGGTGATCATAATGTTTTTCCATCACTATTTTGTTCCATTGTGACAAAGATAACCTAATATTTCGTAAGAGTTTTATACCACAGGTCGTATGTCAAGGGAACGACACGATCTTGGCGCAATGATCTTGAAAAGACTGCATAAACGTTTGACCTTGCTTTTGTAACACGTCTGTTAACGGCTCACCCGCCTCACTTAAGGTTTTCATGGCGGTTTTGATGACCAACATCGATGACATAGGCATAAGCCCTAAGGCCGATACAAAGGTGCGTAAAGGTCCTTGCGCCCTGATGCCCCCCCACTCACCCATAGAATAGGTCACAAGAGCCGCTGGCTTTCCCGCATATTCTTGATAAAAAAAGTTCATCATATTGAGCAGACCCGGCTGGGGGAGGTGATTATATTCACCCGACACAATGACGAATCTGTCACACGCCAAAATCAGCTTCCTGCAGGCTTCAAGAGCCTCGGGTTTCGGGGCAAGGCTGTGATACGGGTCACGCAGAAATGGGATATTCAGATCAGCGGCGCTGATAATGTGGGGCTCAAGACCAGCGTCTTCTCCTAAGCGTTTGACAAACGCCGCCGCCCGCGTGCCCAGGGCTGGGTTTCGGTATGAGCCAAACATAATGCCTAACGCGGTCATACGTGATGCTTTCTGAAACGCAATGCTATTCCCTTTATTTTCGCATAATGTGTGTAAAAAGAAAATAAATCTGTAGATAACAGGGCACGTGGGGCGCCTTGCGCATAACGCCTGCTGAGATCTGGTGCCTTTGTGTCCCCTGCGTTCATGAGGGTAATTTTACGCTTTTGGCAAGTGTGCCGATGTGTTGCCTTGTCTCTGCCCACCACATTTCAAGATAGCGCGACATGATCATCACAAACTCCTTGTCTCCAAAATGGATTGTGCAGTGTTCTGGTGTTTTTATATAGATCGGCCCTGCCTTGATGATTAGGGATGGGCCATGGGCAGGCGCTTCGGCCAAGGTGATCGTGGCATGAAGTGCGTCTATCCCATCTGCCCCATTCACGTTCTGTGTGCGGCTGATGGTGAGCTTCACGTCTCTCGAGGTCACGATCTTACCCTCAAGGTTGACCAACACAATTGAGAGTTTCTCCCAGGTAATAGCATCATTTTTCAGCTTAAGAAAAGGGGCGCCCAGTGTGTGGACGGCTTCATCTGTAAGTGTCTCCTCTGGGAAGGACAGTCCCAAACACGAACCTAAGGCTCGATAGCCGCTGGGAAGATCCATGATAGCCAGGGAGGTTTTATGTATCGAGCGCGACACGGAAAAAACAAAAGCCTCTGCATTGCGTATCGGCCAGTCACGGATGGGACCCGGGGTCGCTCATAGGGCGATGTGAGAGAAGAAAGAGTGTGGATCTTGGTCGGGGCTAGAGA
>CBFICL010000039.1:0-6022 GCA_965661165.1 uncultured Holosporaceae bacterium
CGTATGTATATTTTTTGTGCTGCGCGCATGACATGATACGTACCGATGTACAAACCTTATCAGAAGAGGCGTGGCCAAGCGGGGTGAAGGAGTCATAACGGGTGGGAAAATGAAACAGAAGGTCGCGGCGTGTATAAAGGCCAAGGTTGTGGAGCCTCTTGAGGCTCACTGGTCCGACTCCTTTCAGGGAAGAAAGGGGGGATCCCATATAGGTCAACAAGGGTGTATGGTGTGTGTAAGCCTTGGGTGTGCTCATGAATCAAAAAACGGTGGGGAAGGGGAAAAGATCAAACGCATGTGCATGAAAAACGCCGGGCCCCACGCATGAAGGCGTTATCCGCGTGCCTGTTCTTTTTTGATGGATGGACTGAGCAAAGAGGCGATATTGCCGAGGGTTTGTCGTAAATCATGTCTGTGTACAATTTGATCAACAGCACCGTGCGCGAGTTGGAACGCCGATGTCTGAAATCCGTCCGGCAGTTTGGTGCGCATGGTTTGTTGAATGATGCGCGCACCTGTAAAGCCAATAATGGCCCCAGGTTCGGCTAGGTTGATGTCCCCGAGTGAGGCAAAAGAAGCAGAAACCCCACCTGTTGTAGGGTGCGTGAGCACAGAAATATAGGGAAGACCTGCTTCTTTCAAACTCGCCAACCCAATAATGGTGCGCGGCATTTGCATAAGTGACAAAATGCCCTCTTGCATGCGTGCGCCGCCAGAAGAAGAGATAATGACGTAAGGGGTTTTATGTTGAAGCGCTGTGTCGGCTCCTTTCACCAGGGCCTCGCCGGCCGATGTGCCTAAGGATCCGCCAATAAACTGAAAATCAAACATGGCCAGCACCATGGGGAGGCCCTGAATTTTTCCCTTGGCAAGGGCAACGCCATCTGCTTTCTTCTTGCGGGCCTCTTTGAGCCGCTCTGTATAGCGTTTGAGATCTTTGAACCTAAGAGGGTCATCGCTTGGCGGCGTCCAGTGAAGGTTTTGATAGTGTGCGTCATCAAACAAAGACTGGCACCGTTCTTCGGGCGACATATAAAAATGGTGGTTACACTCTTTACATACAGAAAGGTTGTCTTTAAGTTCTTTGCGAAAAATCATTTGTTCACACGATGGACAGCGGCACCACAGGTCTTCAGGCGTGTTTCTGCCACCCACCTGTTTTATTTTGGGCCTCATAAGATCTGTCAGCCAATTCATAGCGTAAGCCTTTTCGAAAAAATGCTCCTCATTATACCCCATTTGTCAGATTTGTTAACATGCCTGAGAAGGGGGCCGCGAATTCAGACGACAGTGAAGGCAAAAAGTCAAAAAAATTGACAAAAAGAAAAAATCATCTAAAAAGGGTTTTATGTCAAAGCGATCTTCCTACTTTTTGTCACTCAAAGGGATGAGTTTGTTCGAAATTGCCCTCGTCCTGGCTGTGATTGGGTTGTTGACAGCGGGTATCATGAAAGGTTATGACCTTCTGCAGCAGGCAAGGCTTCAAAAGACCATCACACAAATCATGTCTGTGCAAACAGCCGTGCGCATGTTTCGAGATCGTTATGGCAGTTTGCCGGGGGATTGTGAAGAGGCATCTTCCTTATGGAGTGGCAAGACCCGTGATGGGAATGGTGATGGCATTGTGGATGGTCATTTCTTCGACAATGGGTCAGAGGCGTCTCTTTTCTGGCAACACCTTTTTCTGAGTGGGTTGATTCCTGATTTCCCTTTTTTGAGAAATCATGATCCTGAACAAACCCATGGTCTCTTTTTGCCTAAGACGGCGTTAGGAAACATTTTGGTTGTTCAATCAGACCCATCGCCCTTGGAAGGGTTGTGGCTGATGGTTTATGCGCCGCGGCATGGGAAAAAGTATTTAACGCCACAGCAGGCCTTTTTTATCGATCGTCACATGGATAATGGCCATCCTTTGACAGGCTGTGTGCGTGCACAAAGCGCGCCTGGCTATGGCACAGACGCGTGCGTGAAACAAGGACGCTATAATCTGCAAAGCACGCGTCCTGCGTGTGTTGTGTATGTTTTGTTGGAGTAAGATGCTTAAGCGATACCAAAACATCACCACCGTCAAGGGGTTTTCTCTTGTGGAGATGGCGCTTGTGCTCGCGATTCTCGGCATTGTCAGCAGTGGTCTGTTCCGCATGCTGTCGTATCTGTGGACGGCACGTCAAGAAAAACACACACAAGATCGTCAAGATCGGGTATTCAAAGCGTTAGGTCAGTATATGCGCCGCACAGGTCAGCTTCCCTGTCCTGCGGACCCATCAGATTTAGTCAATTGGGGCAAGGCGCGTCCTCGGTGCCAATCCCCGGTGCAGGCTTATGGTATCGTGCCTTTTCAGACCCTGGGTTTGTCAGAAGCGGTGGCCAAAAATGGCGCTGGCGTTTTTTTCACATACATTGTTCATCCAGGCATGACCTTGCGCGGCTCATTATCTGTGGGGCCTCAGCAGAGTTACTGTAAAAAACGTGTAGAGCCTTTGTTTACGATTGTGCACAGACAGGGAGCGCAGGCATCACCTGATGGTGACCCTATTGTGTTGGTCTTACTCAGTCACAACAGCAAGGGTGAGGGGGCCTTTTGGCGTGGGCGAAAAAAAAGAAAGCCTTATAAAAAATCTTCGATTCTCAACCAATTGTGTGGGTCTTATGACTTCACATGCCATGAATCCACCCATAAGATGCGACCCAAGTGCCAAGTCAGTCTTCGCAAAGAAACAAAATGTAACCTCGCCTCCTATTATGGAGGATTTTTTTGTGACGAATAAAACGGGCTAGATGTTCTCTCGTTTCATACGGCGATTGATGCGTGATTTAAGAATTTGAGATGTGCGAAAACTCACGCTTTTTCTGGGTGTGATCAACGCTTCTGTGCCCGTTTTTGGATTTCTCCCCATGCGGGCCTGTTTCTTATGCACCAGAAATGTTCCAAAAGAAGAAATCTTCAAAGACGATGTCTCATTGAGGGATTCGAAAAGTTGATTGATGATCGCTTCGATCAAGATCGAGGCTTGATTCTTAGGAATCAGAAGTTGTTGTGAAATTTGCTGAGCTAAACCGGAGCGGGTCAAAGTTTTTTGTGCCACGGGTGCGTCCTCTTGTTGCTTGGAAACACCCTCATTATTAGAAAATAACTTTAAGAAACAGCATTCAAAGCCAATACCCTTTTAAAAAAACAGGTTTTTTTGTTTACACAGACAACTTTGACTGTCTTCTATCAAGAAAAACTGGAGAGATTAGAGTTTTTGTGCCACCAGCATTTCTCTTACGAGATCCACTTTCGCTGAGGGCATATCCTCAAAATGTCCATTCCAAATAATCTTGCCTTTCTCTAACACGCCAATATGGGTAGAAATCATGCGCGCAAGATGAAGATCATGGGTAATGGTCAGCGTCGTGGTTTGTGACTGGTGGTGAAGCTGGTGAATCAGTTGTCCAATGAGGTGGACAGAAAGGGGGTCAAGGCCTGTGGTGGGCTCATCAAGCAGCAAAAGGTTAGGTTTGTGCACGATAGCTCTGGCGATCGCCACCCTTTTGGCCATGCCGCCCGAGATTTCTGAGGGCATGAGGTCAATAATGTCATGGCTGAGGCCCACTTGACTCAGGGTGCGTAGCACAAGGTTTTTTATGAGGCTTGATTCTTTCTTGTAAGCGCGGTTTCGAAGCGCCAGCGCAATATTTTCGCCCACAGACATGCTATCAAAAAGAGCAGATCCTTGAAAAACCACCCCCACATTTTCCATACCTGAGGAAGTGCTGCCCTCTTCAACGCCGCGGACAATATGTTGGTCGCGCACAATCTTTCCCTTGTCATGGGTGAGAAGTCCCAGAAGGCATTTCATGGCCACAGATTTACCAGAACCTGAGCGTCCCATAAGCGTGAAAGCCTCACCCTTGCCAATGGTAAGACTAAAATTTTTCAAAACAGGGTTATCTTGAAAAGATTTATAGACCCTATTGAATGTGACAACTGGTGACTTCATGTGCGAAAAAACATACTGGTGAGGACATAGTTCATAACCAAGATGGCAATGGAAGATTGAACCACGGCTTTGGTGGACGAAAGCCCAACGCCGGCGGCTCCTCCCTCTGTGTAATAGCCTTGATAACAGCCCGTCAGCGCAATAATCATGCCAAAAAAGAAGGCCTTGATCAGCCCTGAGATGACGTCAATCATTTTGAGGATGTCAAAGGTTTGGTTGAGATAGGCGCCCTCTGTAAAGCCAAGTTCATAAATCGCCACCAGATAGCCGCCTAACACCCCAATGATGTCTGCCACAATGACAAGGAGGGGCATGGTAAGAACGCTGGCTAACAAACGCGGCCAGAATAAATAGCGAAAGGGGTTTTTAGAGAGGGTGATCAAGGCATCAATTTGTTGGGTCACGCGCATGGTGCCAATTTCAGCGGCCATCGAGCTGCCCAAGCGTCCTGCAATCATGAGGCCTGTGAGCACCGGCCCTAGCTCGCGTGTGATCGACAGCGCCACAACCCCAGCAATGGCATCTTCAGCTTCAAAGCGCGAAAAGCCTGTATAACTTTGCAGTGCCAACACCATGCCCGTAAACAAAGCCGTCAGCCCCACCACAGGCAAAGAAAGATAGCCGATCTCAAAGATGCGCGCTTTCAAGGCCTGGACATAATAGGGAGGCAATACCCCATAATACACCACCTTTCCCGCAAAGTGTAAAAACTTTCCGAAGCAGGCCATCAACAGCAAAGAGAGGCGTCCTGTGTAGGTAAAAAGAGCAATGATCATAAATTTTTGTATTTTTTATATAAAAAAACGTCAAGGGTTAGTTTACATAAGAGACATGTAGCCGCTTTCCTAAGTGTGTCAAGATTTCCCACACACTGGTTTGCGCGTGTGAGGCGAGAGCGTCGATGGTGAGTGTGTCATTGATAAGATCGATCCATGTGGCTTGTTCAAGCTCTTGTGGTGGCACATCTGTCACATCAAAGGTGGTGAGGTCCATGGAAATACGACCCACAACAGGCACGTTGTGCCGACCTATCATGCCAGCAGCTTTGTTGCTGAGGGATTGAAAATAACCGTCACCATAGCCTACGCTGACGGTGGCAATACGCATGTCACGGGGGGCCATAAACGTTTGATCATACCCAATGCCTTCCCCTTTTTTGAGGGTGCGCACTTGCATCATGCGTCCGCGCAATGTGACGACGTGGCGAAGATGCTCAGATAGAGGTTCATGTGCCGACAGAACGGATCCGTAAAGAAAGCGTCCTGGGCGGGCAATATCATAAAAATAAGAAGGGCCGTGTAGTAGGCCCGCTGAATTGGCAAAACTTTTTCGTGCCTGGGGAAAATAAGCAAAACTTTGTTCGAAGAGAAGACGCTGATATTCATTGTAGGAGGCATGGAGGTCATATCCACACGCCAGATGGCTCATCAGCACGTCGACGCTTAATCCTTGCATGGCATCAGGGGATTGCGCCAGTTGATCCAGCATGTCGGGCGTGAGTCCAAGACGGTTGAGCCCTGTTTCCACCTGCAGCCAACATGGTAAGGAGCGCTGAAGCGATTGGGCTGTTTGACGCCAAGATGTCACTTGTTCTGGCGTGGACAAAATGGGGGTTATATGATGATGTGCCGCTTCGTACATTACGTCTGGCCAGAGGCCATTTAACACATAGATGGTAATATCTTTGTCACCTTGACGAAGAGAGAGCGCCTCTTCCAATGTGGCCACAAAAAAGTGGTGCGCGCCTAAAGATTTGAGGGTGGCTACAACCTCTTGTGCGCCCAGTCCATAAGCATTGGTTTTAACCACAGGCGCAACCTGGCATGATGGCGTTACGTATGTATCCAGCACTTGATAATTTGTGCGTAAGGCTGCTCGGTCCACATATAAAACAGCTGAGGCTGTGTGGGGAATATTTGTTTGTGGGTGTTGAGGTTGAGAAGGTTGGGTTGTCATGACAAAGAGCTCACACGGGCCAGGTCTGAAAATTTGGTCAACATGCTATTGAAATGAACAGAGATATTACCAATAGGTCCGTG
>CBFICL010000040.1:0-5169 GCA_965661165.1 uncultured Holosporaceae bacterium
ATCCGATCTGAGGGTATGTGGGCATATGTGCCAGGGCCTTATCAGATGCCGACACAAGCATTTCTTGCTGGGGCTGGTGTGCGAGGGGGAAAAGGTCTGGTTTCAAAGCTAAGTTCTTTTCAAGTGACACGCCTCGTGACGTGTAAAGTTAGCAACCCAGAGGCTGGCTCCGAGCTGGATTCTTTCCATGTGGGATATGTATTTTCTGGCAATCGCATGTTGGTAGCAGGGCCTATCCCTTTGCAGCATCTTGAAGGCTATGGCATGTTAGAGACTTATCAAAAGTTGGATACCATGATTTTGCAGCAGCTGAGCCAGCTCTTTCAGGATCATCAACAGCGTCTTTTGAAAGAGAAAGAAGTGCCACAGTCTGAAGAAGAACCCCCTCTATAAGCGCCCCATCATCTGGGTCCATTTATCGATTTATAAGTTGTTTTTTGATGATAAAAAGGCCTATCCTTGATCACGTCAATCAAAAGAAAAAAGGGGCCGTGATTTTTGTTGAGGTTCTGTTTGGTTTTATGTGTGTCTTTATTTTGTGATGCTCATAGGGTGAAAGGGCCTCAAAAAACAAAGCCTTTTTGATCTTGCGCGTCTTATGGTGGCCATTGTGCCTGGTCGTATCAATCAAACAGTCTGGTCTTGCAATCAAAAAACGTTAGCGCCTTTGTTAGCAACATGGAAGAAGCGCCTAGGTGTATTCGAGAGCACCGCCATGCAACAGGGCTATCAGGATGCCATCATCGCCATTCATGGAGATTATAACCCCACAAACGTGTTGTTCGATGCGCAAAAAAACGTGGTGGGCGTGATTGATTTTGATGATTGCTGTTTGGATAATCCCATGCACGATGTCGGTACGGCTCTGTTGCACATGTGTTACTTTACCTTTAACCCAAACGCACCTTTCTTGGAGGATAGTGGGAAGGCACAGCATCAAGCCAAAAGGCATGCGCAGCTTTTCTTAGAAAACTATGTGAGCACTTCTTTTGTAAAACCCACACAGATCCGACCTTATGTAAAAAATGTGGTTGAGACTGTGGCCATACAACTTGCTGCCTTGTATCTCATCAAGGGGATTTACACAGATTTTTCAAACCTTGCGCCTCTGGCTGACCATGTGGGTCGGGCGACAGCCATTGTGAATGAAGCGTGTGATGCTTTTTTTTAAAAAGCTTTGAGGGGTGTATAAAGCGTGACAGGCTCTTCCCCTTTTGCTGAGCATGCACGCACCGACCAAGGCATGCCGGGTTTTTCTGGCGCGGGGGTCAACGCATAAAGAGCCGCATTGTGGATGGGGCAACCCATGTGCTGATAAATCATGCCGAGTGCGTGAAATGTGCCCCCGTGCGCCACGATCAAAAGTTCGGTATCATGGGTATGTTTTTCGAGAATAGATTTAAGCGCTGCATAGGTTCTTTGGATGAATTGCTGATTAGATTCCCCTCCCGGGGGCACCTGATTTTTATCAAGTGCGGCTTTCACGCGATCCCACTTTTGCCCTTCCCAAGCACCAAAATGAAACTCGTTTAATGCGGAACGTTCGATGGTGTGACAAGGCCGCGTAGATGCGAGAATGTGCGCTGTGTGACGTGTGCGTATTAACGCACTATGATAAATCGTTTTGATTTTCTGCGGCATCATCTTGGCAACATCATGGGCTTGTGTAATACCTTTTTCTGTGAGGGGGCTATCTAAAAACCCGCATGCTAATTGTTGCGTATTGGCCTCTGTTTCAGGATGACGCATAAGATAAAAGGGTGTTAGGGGCAACATAGGGCTCCTTCTTGCTTGAGTGTTTCTAAGAGGCCAAGCACATCTGTGGCATCCTGATTTTCTGTGAGTTCGAAAAGAGCAGACGTTTCTTGATCGTGGGTTTTTCGCAAACATGGGTTCGTCAACAAGAAAGTCGTTTCTGATGCCGAGAATCCTTCCTTAGCAAGTAAGCAACCAAAAGAAGTTTGATCTATTTGGATAGCGTCAAAGAAGATGTTGATATGACGAAGGGCTTCCAGTGGCCCGGGAGAAATGTGGATCATGTTATGTGCAACATTTACCTCTGACAGACCAAGGGGCTTTCTATGCTCAAAAAGCTTGTGCCTTAAAGATTCAGGGGTTGCATGCTTGGGGTCAATGTTGCCGACGAAGTGGTTCCGTAAGGCATCCCACGGGTGGTTCGATGAACAAAGAAAAGCAATGAGTGTGCCGCCTAAGGGGGTGAGAGAAGAAAGTAAAAAAGGGTAAAAAGCGTTTAAACAAAGAAGTGTTCTATCTTCAAAAAGTGTCTGAAACCCATAAACACCAGAGCCCAGTTTGTGGGTGGCGTGATGATCCGTCATCTTTCTCAGTAGGGAAGGTGTTAGATCTGGGAATTGCTCCAACAATTGGTGTCCTCCAAAAATGTGATCTACAACTTTCGGAAACTGCTGTGTAATCGCGCTTCGCATACTCTCTGAGCAGGCAAGCAATCCTTCACGAGAGACACGGTCCAACGTTGTTCAATCAACCCTCTTTGTTGAAGAGAGGCCCCTGAAAAAACGCGGGTTGCCTGAATGTGTATATCCCACGCGCGATAATGTTCATGGATTGTTTCAAGAATGGACCGAAGGGAATGAGAAGGGCGCAACAAGGCTGGCTTAAGAAAAGTGACAAACTGGTGCGCCTTATCACGGAGGCCCTCGTACGGTTTAACAGATGTTGCCATCAAACGTTCGGGAAAAGTGTTCACCTCATGAATAAGGCGTAAAAAAGACTGAATCATAAGCTCATAGATGGCTGAAAACAAAAAAACTCATTGGTGTTGATGAGTTTATGGGGCGTTTTGAGAAGGTGGCAATACAATACCTGCGTGCTTCGCTGTTTCTCTTTCGTTTTCCGTGTAATGAGCCGGAATCATGAGCGGTTCAGTGGGCAAAGATGGCGGCGTTATGTCATGCAAAAGGTTATTCAAAAGATTCACAAACCCCGGAGGGGATATCTTTTAGGCGGAGATTTCGGAAAGTGCCTCAAATTGCATCCATTGAACTTTACAATTATCTTTTTTTTCTTGCGCATCAAAGCCTTGTGTCCCTACTGTGAATGGTTCATCTGTCTTCATGTAATAAAAGACATTTTTATTGAGGCACCAATAAGGGACGCCTTCTTTTTTGCGTTGCACCACTTTCTCATAATGCCAAATAGGTATTGTGACTGTATGAGGGGCAAGCTGATATCCTGTTTCTTCTTCGATTTCTCGCATCAATGTTTGGATGTTGCTCTCTTGATGCTGAACGGTCCCTCCTATGGTGAAATACAAATCCACGTCAGGGTTATGCATCATGAGAACAGACTCATCTTTCGGGCAATAAAAAACGGCGCGCACAGCGCAACACTCAGGCAGCACATTATCTGCGACACACATCTCGCATATGATCACTTACACCATCCAAAAGAGGTCCTGCGTGAACAGTGACATGCTGAGAGGGCACATCGACATAGCGTGTTGTGCAATTGGGCTCTGCAAAAATCGCCGTCCCTAGGTCCTGACCAACCTGTCATATGTGCGGGGTATATCTGTATACAGGCGGGAAAAATAGTTGCTATCGATAACAAAAGTGGACATTACGCGCCGTCAACAAGGCACTTACATCATGCTGTTCAATGTCTTTTTGACGAGGGCGTGTTATCAAAAGATTGTTGTGTCAGATATAAAAACGCAGAAGGTGTTGAGCAGAAGGATGAGGTGCAAACTTTTCTTGATGCAGGTGTTCAAGATGTGAACGTGTCAGATCCAGAAGAGGCGTACAAACGTTATCAAGCCGTTCACAGGTTCCTCAAGTGTGGGGCAATGATCGACGAAGATAAGATTGATGATACCTTCATCGGTCGTGTGAAAGAAACGCTCAAGAAAGTGTCGAGGGGATTCCGTATGCTCACTTCATTTCCTGTAACAAATGATGAGAATCTTTTCTTATGGGATATGTTTGACGGTTACCCAGTCTCTCCTGGCACGGATTCTTTCTCAGAAGCACAACAAGCTGGTTGGCAGCTGGATAAAGATCTTGCCTCTTTGGTGGTGGATGTTGGATAAAAAGATACTGCGACGTTATTGAGCCGTATATCCACCGTCAATACATACATTATCTCCGGTGATAAAACGTGCTTTATTTGATGCCAGAAAGAGGATAGCTTCTGCCACTTCGTGGGGATCGCCCATGCGTTTCAGCATGTGCTTTCCCCCAATGTCGGGGTCATGATCGGCTTGGGCACGATTCATCTGCAAGGCTTCACGATGGAACCGCTCATTAGATTCTGTCCAAATGGTGCCCGGGCTTACAGCATTCACACGAATATTATCCTGGGCAAGATCCAGTGCCATACAACGTGTCATACTTAAAACGGCGCCCTTAGTGGCTGAGTAGGTCACAAAATGGGGTTGCGCAATCAGAGCCGATATGGAGCAAATATTAACGATGGCGCCCCCGCCGATCTCTTTCATGGAGGGGACAACATGTTTCGCGCACAAGGCATAACCGGCAATCCCCACGCGGCACACCTGCTCCCAATCTTGGGGGGTGGCCTCAACGCCTTTCATGATGAAGCACGCCGCGCCATTCACCAGCACGGATATAGGACCGAAGGTTTGTATGGTTTGCTGGACCATTTTTTGAATCATTTCCTCAGGGGGGATGCCGCTCTTTCTGGGGAGCCTGATGGCCGGGGTATCTGTGGTCAATCTATCTGTTTTTTGTTTAAGCATGAGACGGCATCTTCAACATTAATAAAAGGGGCCTTCAAAGGCCCATGTGTCGATGGTGGGTGAAAGCTGACACCAGTCTAAGGCTTGGGCATCTCTGAAAAATGTTCCGGTTGGTCCACCATCTGGGGGTGTCGCGGCCCACACAATGCCAGTGGCACCTTCCTCCGGAGAGCGTACGGCATTTTTACCGCCCATTTTTGTGCTCACCCATCCGGGGCAAACGGCGTTGACTAGAATATTTGGTGCTTGGCAGCTATCTGCAACCATCAAGGTTAACGCGTTGAGGGCAACCTTGGAAAGGCGGTAAAAAATGGCCCGTCGGTCCATCTCTGCGAAACGTCCCATGCCACTCGAGACATTAACAATCCGACCAAAATTGTGCTGCTTCATTACAGGCAGAAACATTTGCATAAGCCTCAGGGGGCCATACA
>CBFICL010000041.1:0-5103 GCA_965661165.1 uncultured Holosporaceae bacterium
GCCTCACACCACACCAACGACCCTTGCGACGTCACCCGCACATCTAGGGTCTCCCCACTCGTGGAAATATCTGACGCTTGCATAGCCACCATCACATCTGCGCCCCCCAGCGCACACACCGCGCCCACACACACCCTTTTTAGCACCTCTGCCCCCTTCTGTGAGCGTGCCGGGCCATCCCCTACCCTCTTTGTTGCGAAAAACTGTGTCCCGGCCACGCGCATGCTGCTAAAATCTATAAAAGCCATTTTTTACCCTGAGATTGTGTCATTCCCCCCTTAAAATATTATTTTAAGACATTTTTTTATATAAAAGAATGGATCAAGGCGCAAAAACAATCTTAATGGGGCTTTTTGGGTAGCTTTCTTTTTTTCACAGGCTGTGCGGGTGACAACGCCTGCTTCGCCTTCTTACCTTCAAGAGGTTGCGCCGGCGATAACATCGGCTGTGCGGGTGACAGCGCCTGCTTCACCTTCCTGTCTCCAAGGGGTTGCGCCGGCGATAACATCGGCTGTGCGGAAGACGTTTTTCGCCTTTCGTCTAATCCTTTTCGATAACCGGTTTTATACCCATGATTGTAATGTGTTAAAGCGGTTTTATTTCCCTCGGTTGCAAGCTTTGAGGGAGCTCCTTCAACCCCGTCTTGATATCCCTTTTTCCTTCCCTCGTCATAAGTCAGCACCTTGGGCGCATCCCTTTCAAAGGATATATCTTTTTCGGGCAGGGCCCATACTTTTGAACTCAACACCGTCACACTGACGGCACACACCATCATCCATACTTTTAACTTCATACCTCACACTCCTTAACCTTGATATCCTATACAAAACACACCTACACCCGCAGCCAACACAAACAATCAGCGACGATCTGATCCAGAAAACTCTCCTTCCTTTTTTTCGATTGATATTACTTTGCCCAAAGGGTTGTTTATGAACACTTTCAGTTTTTTCTGTTTTTCCTCAGCCTCTTTGCGCCCCCTAAGGAGAGCGGGATTGGCCCCCCCCTTGGAAGGCCTCGCCTTGCGGTGCAACCACGGCGCGCGAGCCTTTTTGGGCAAAGGTCGGGCATAGCGCGGCAAGGGATGGCCATAATGCAGCTTGCCATACACAGGTGGCCGCGCCCACGGATCATGCGGGACAGAACCTTTGACACGGTGTGGCCCGTTTCGCGCCGTATACCCGGTGGCCTTGGACAGGTCCGTTATGGGTGCCCCTGGTTTTTCCTTTGGGGTTGTCCTTGGATGTTCACCAAGGGCTGTCTCTGGATGAGCTGCTGTGTGTATCCCGGCCGTGTCAGCGGCTTCAAGCCTCAAAGCACCGCCAGGCAAACCGCCACCAAGGCTCAGCAGCCCCCCCAACAACGCGACCCTTACCAGCGCGACCTTTATCTTTATGCTGTCACCTCTCATAATACACTCCTTGATAACCACCGCGCCGACCGCCCCCCTTTGTGTTGAGAACATTCAAGTACCCCATCGCCATTACCTGGGCATCATCGCCGCAACGGCTGCAACTCACTCAGCAACCTATCTCCTTGCTGCAGAAATTCCCCCTGCACGCCATGATTCATGATCAGCCCTTAAACTGACAACGGCCTTATGTATCTGTTCAATCTCCCCTGCCAGTTCTTTGATATTTTCGCTTTGTTCCCTTATAACCTCCTGCTTGCGTGCTAAAGCGTCTTTATGGACGTTTTCACCTTTCCTTTTTTCTTCAGCAAATCGTCTTTCCCTTTGATCAGCCTCAGCCAAAAGCTCTCTTACTCTCTCCTTTAACTGGGTATTAACTTGTTCTTGACGCTCGATCTCCCGCTCCCGAGCTTTTATTTTGTCCTCTTTAGCTTCCGATGCGCGGGCATGTGCCTCATCTTTTCTCGCTAAGGCTTGTTGATGGTTTCGTTCAGCTGCTGCAGCCTCTTTGTGAAGTTGATCTATCTCTTTTTCCTTTGCCTTCACTTTTTCTTCGGCTCTATCAAGTAATTGCGTGAGGGCTGCATTGTTCTTTTTGGCACTCTCTTCCTCCTTCTTGCCCTTGTTAACAAAAACTTCCAATCCCTTACCTATCCGCGCCAATTTTTGCTCTGCGTCAGTGTAATGGCCATGCATAGTATCAGACATCCTACCCCGAGCATGTATGCTTGATGAGGAAAGAGGGGGGGCAAGGTTCTCTGCGCTTAAAGGAACATCACCAGGCTTTGGCTGAAGTGGATGATCGACCAAATGACTTTTTGTTTCCTCTTCTTTTTGCTGCTTAGCAACTTCTTTGCCTACACGATAACCGGTTTTATACCCATTATTGTAATGTTTTAAAGCGTTTTTATTTCCCCTGGTTGCAAACTTCCGGGGAACTCCCTCAACCCCGTCTTGATATCCCTTTTTCCTTCCCTCGTCATAAGTCAGCACCTTGGGCGCATCTCTTTCAGAGGATATATCTTTTTCGGGCAAGGCCCATACCTTTGAACTCAACACCGTCACACTGACGGCACACACCATCATCCACAAACCTAACTTCATAATCTACACTCCTGACAATAGCAACCAATCCTATAACCCTGCTCAAATTTCATGTTATCTAGGCATTGTGTGCACTTTTCTTCATCATTTCTTGAGCTTTGGCATGAGCTTTTCCAGCACGTTCTTCAAGGTGATCCAGCCTAGACCCTACAGCATCCTCAACCTCATCGGCATTACTGAGTGCAGCATCTCGGGTTGCCCTCATCTCACTATGTTCTTTTTTCCATTGTTTATTTTTTTCCTCAACCTCTTTGCGGCGCTCTTCTTCTTGCTTAAGCTTTTCTTCAATCTCGCTGTAAGTTGTCTTTGTGAGCCTAGTTTGCTGTTCAAGCTTTGCCTCCAGATCGGCGATTTTGGCCGCAGTCTCTTTGTCATCATGCGCATGACCTTCACGAAGCTTCTCATTCTCCTGTTGCTCCAGCGCAGAAACCCTCTCTTTTTCATCACGCATGTCATCAACCTCCGCCTTTAGCCTGCTGATCTTTTCCCGTTCAGACGCTTTGAGCTCTTCTTTCTCACCCGTTAAAGTCGCTATTTCCTTCTGTGCTTCCTGCAGAGCCTGATCATTTTCATGGCCCCATTTGGCAAATTTATTTCTTTCCTTAAGGACAGCCTCATGTTCGGCCAAAAGCGTACGATGCTCGTTTATGAGACTCGCAAGCGCTTCTGTGCTCGCCGCCAATTCGGCCTTCATCTCGCCATTGCTTTCATCAAGCTTTTGCTTTTCTTTGTTGGTAAGGAGATGCTTTTTGATCAGGACTTTCTCACGCGCGTTGGCGTTCTCTAAACGCTTTTTATAGGCAGCTTGAAGCTCCTCCAATTTCTGATCATACGTCCTTAATTTGTCTTCTGATATCACCCTTCCGCGGGTCTGTTCTTCCTTTTCGTGCTCTAATTTCTGTATGTACGCATTTAGACCTTCCATCTCTTCTCGATACGTATGTATGATCTCCGCGATATAGGCGCCGGAGCTGGCTTCGAAGTCTTGCATAGCTTGGGCGTGCGTTGCCCTTTGTTGATCCAACGCCTCCTCATGCTGAGCCCGAAGTGCTGCAAGGTCAGGGTGGTCTAAGGCTGGGTGTGCTGCCCCCCCAAAGGTAAGGGCGCGTTGGGCACGTGGCCGGGTGTTTACAGAGCTGGTAGCTCCTCTTTCCGGCGTTGGGGCCCCAGTCGCGTGATGGGGTCGTCTGGGAGGCGTGGCCAGCCCGCCATAAGGCACGATGTGATGTGCTCCTTCTTGACGAAGGCCCCCAGCTGCAGCAGCCGCTGCATGAGCACCAAGGATACCGCCTGGATGACCATGACCGGCGGCAGGGTACGGGGCATAGCGGACACCGTGCCCGCTGCGGGGGCCTTGGCCTTTGGCTCTTTTGGCATTTAGATAATCTTGCGTACCAAAGCCGGCATAGGCCTCAAGCGTGTGAAAAGAAGCGGTGCTGAGCACAAAGGCCAGCAGCGCCGTGAGGGGGGCTTTCATTTTGTTTGTCATGATCAATCCTTTCTTAAACGTAGCGCTGAGGCCTAAAGGGCGTTAAGCCATCACCCATGGCCGCCGTGTGCATGATCACCGTCTGCATGAGCATCATGGCCACTGCCTGCATGGCCACCTGAAGAAACCAAGCTGCGCGTGCTACGCTCCATACTCCTTAAGCGCTCATTGACGCTGTCAAATGCTGCCTGGTGGCGCTGTGCTTGGGCTGCTAATTCTGCCCGGTGGTGCTGTGCTTGGGCTGCTAATTCTGCCCGGTGTTGCTGTGCTTGGGTTGCCATCGCTGCCTGGTGGTAATCATAAAAAAATCCTGCAGCATGACGAAAATCTGATCTAGAGAATACCCTTTCATCTTCATCAGCAGAACCTTGGTGATGTGGTGCGGGGCGTGTGGACGAAAGCGGTGGGATAGCATGATGACGATGAAAGGAATCCCTTGAAGACCGACCGTAGGGAACGATGAGATGTTCGTCTTCTTGATGAAGGGGGCCAACTGCGGCATGACCACCGTGTGCATGACCGCCATCTCTTTCAGCAAACAATCGATCAAGACCAAGATCATGCGGCACATCCGCATGCCTTCCATGGGCACCGGATTTGCTGCGAGGAAGTCCTTTGGCTTTCAGATAGCTGTCTGTACCAAAACCAGCATAGCGAGCCTCAAGCGTGTGAAAAGAAGCGGTGCTGAGCACAAAGGCCAGCAGCGCCGTGAGGGGGGTTTTCATTTTGTTTGTCATGATCAATCCTTTCTGAACCAGCTTTGAGAAGGAGGCGGTGAAACTGCTGTGGCCTGAGCAATGTCGGGGCAAGGCCAGAGCCTTGAAACCTTTTGTCCCCGCGTTTTTTGCCAAAAACCTTGTGTTGTCACCCTTGCTGTCATCCTCTGCCTTAAATAATTGTTTTTTATAGATAATTATTGTTCGAGCATGATAAAAATTTGATTAATCTAGATAATTATTAAAAAGAAATTGAGGAAGATGACAATTTTTTGCTTTTTAATGACAAATATAAGAGCAAGCCAGAGGGTCACCCATCGACGGCACCGCTGAATAAGCTGACGTGGCCTCAACAGGGATCACAGCAAGAAAGAACACAACCA
>CBFICL010000042.1:0-4639 GCA_965661165.1 uncultured Holosporaceae bacterium
GCTGGGCTACACCTGGCGACAGCAACAGATGATCAATGCGCAACCCCCGGTCTTCCTCAAACCCCCGGGTTCTATAATCCCACCAGGTAAAGGGATTGAGCTGATCTTTTGTGACACTTGTTTGCAAAGGGTCATAAAACCCGCTATTCAGCAGACGGCGAAACCAGGCCCGCTCTTCATCGCTGCACAGAATGCGGTCTGACCACAAGGTGGCATCATAGACATCGGACTCAAAGGGGGCAATGTTGAAATCGCCGCCCACAACCACCTCTTCTTCCCCCGTAAGGAGATGCTGCAGCCGCCTCTCTAAAGCCTGATAAAACGCTTTTTTCATCAAAAAACGCGGATGGTCCAGATCTTGACCATTGGGGGCATACACAGAAATCACCCGCACGCCGGCGGTAAACGCCTCTATATAGCGACATTGTGCTGCCGCCCCATACCCTTGGGCGTCTATGACAGGTTCAAAATTCCTCAACCCGCACGTTACATCCTCAAGGGGTGAGGTGGAAAGAATAGCCACACCGTTATAAGATTTTTGACCATGCACACACAGGTTATACCCCAGGTCTTCCACATAAGACGCAGGAAACACAAGGTCTTCCACCTTGGTCTCTTGAAGCAACAAAACATCTGGCTTGGCCTCTTGCAACCACGCCAACAGCAAAGGCAAGCGTGCACGCACCGAATTCACGTTCCATGTAGCGATGTTAAGCGTGGTGTTCATGCGTCACCTGAAGATGGATGGCTCAAGGCCCAGGATCAAATCAATCGCCTACGGTGTCAAGAGGTTGGATGTCAGGAGGCTGAAAAGGCCTAGATAGCGCGTTTTTGTGCATCGCCTGCCTGAGCTGACCGCCTCTCATGATGCAACGGCACCGTGGGCACAACGTCATGACCGTGTGACGATGACAAGGCAGGCTCGGGTTTAATCTCAGGCTCAGCCTCTTGCGGTTCTTCTGTGTGCAGGGTTCTTTCCAAGGCATCGGCTTGCTCGCCAAAACGCATCCGCGCCTCAGCATCCAAGGATGTGCTGACTTCTAACGCTTGCCTGAAGGACGCCAGGGCCTTTTTGGCCTCGTCTGTGCGATCCAAGCGCTGGTAACACACCGCCACCTTCAGCCGCGTATCAAGCGCCTTGTCACTTTCGGGCCACTTCGTCAAACAGGCATCAAACGCTTTCACAGCCTCGTCATATTCACCGCGCACAAAAAATGTGACGCCCAACCAATAGGACGCCAGGGCCAAAAAAGAACTGTGCGGATACAGGGCACAAAAATGACGAAACGCCGCGCCGGCCTTTTGGTAATCCCCCTGCTTAAGCAACGTCAAGGCCTGGTTATAATCGTCAGATTCTTCATGAGACGATGCCGTCGCTAACGATAAGCCACAATGCCGCTCAAGCCGAGCCACCCGCTCTTTAAGTTTGCGCACATCCTCTTGCGTGATCGCTGCGGCCTCGTGCCCGTCTTCAGCCATCTCACACCACACACGTTGCGAAAAAGAAAACGCGCAAAACCACGCCAGCACGAAAAAACGCGTCATAAGACCTGCCCATCAAAACACATCCCCCCTTGCCTAGCACGTTTTTTGCAGACACACAAGCCAAGGCCGAGCGCCCGCCTCTAAGACGCCGCAAAGCCCCCTTAAGACACGTTATTTCTTTTGTTAATGATGATGATGCATGGAGAGATGGTAAGATGGAACACAAAGACGCCAAGAAAGAACCCCCCTTATCCCGTTGGGTCGCGCGTGCGCGTAGCCTTTTCCCCTGGAAGCGCGCTTCTTCAACACCGCCGCGCACCCCACCTTTTCGCCGCACACGCATTCAGCTGGGAATATCCCTAGAAACGGCCTGTTTATCGTTGATGATTCCCGCCACTGTACTTAAGAAAATAGAAGACGGGGTCTATCACATCCCAGGTCACCATCCTGCCTTTTTGGCCCAAGCCATGAAGGATTATGGCGCTTTTCTGGGGATCTCAAAAACAGAAGTTGAGGAACAAATCGCGCACATCCCCAAGGATCACCCCGCCGCCACGCAGCCAGGCTATCTAAGCCAAACGTTTTATGACAAAAAACCCAACCTGGCCCGCCACAGCCTTATTTTGGGCGCAAGCGTGTGCTTATCCTATAGTGTGGGGATGATGGGATGGGCCGCCTTTTATGAAACAGGCACCACCTGCACAGCCGATACGTGCCTTACCCCCATGATGGACCATTTGCATCACGTCACCGCAACACCCGCGCAGGAAAAGCGCCCCCACTGCCCCATCGGCGGCGGCCCGTGTCATGAAGGCCATGAGGGAGGAAACCACCACGACCCTCAGCGCCCCACCCCCAAACCAGGCCACAAAGCCCCCAAGATCTGAACAGGTCAAGGGGCACTTCGATCAAGATTGAGCCCTGTTTAAGCAACGTGCCACTTACAGACCATCGAGGTGAGCCAAGCCTTATGAAGCTGTGCCGTCTTTGCTGTTGTTTGTGGCGCCACCAAGAGAAGGTGTGGGCCTTGGGGGGTGCTTCCCCTTTACATGCTGGCTCTTAACGCCTGTGCTCTGGCGCCCCAACGCTTCTCCCTGCCTCTTGCGGCCTGAATGTTGGGTCCTTCCAAGGGCTAGGTGCTGCCCTCTTTGGCGTGTGGATCACAGATCCCAGCTTGTTTTACAAAGTCATCGCCTGTCTTACGTGCCTCTTTCGCCTTAAAACAAACCCCATCAATGGTGACAAACAACAACAAAGGGGCATCAGGAAACGTGAGCGCCTCAGCCGAAAGGTTAGGATCCGAAGAGACAGGCCGCAGGCGATAGGGATTTTGGCGATGGCTTTGGATGGTCACACTTTTCAGCTTTGTAAGTGGCTTGTCTTTCACACAAGACAAGATGAATGGTGCGCCATATTTCTTAGTCGAACGGCCATAATCTGGCCGTAACACACGCAGTGTGCCCAAGTTAGGGGTTAGGGTCAGCAAATCTTTCATACGCTGATTGGGCCCCTCTAATGCTGACGCTTCCGTCGCTGCCGTCATATTCACACAGAGCTTTTTCAACGCATCAAAAGGGGCTGCTCGCATGATATTCGTAAACATACATGTATCAAGGTTCAGGTGACGCAATGCGTTTTGCGCGCTTAGATCAAGGGCAAATTTTGATCCCTCCCCCGCTTCCAAAAATAACACCTCAAGGCTTGATAAGCTGTTCAGCAGGGTATTAAGGGAATCTTCTATTATTGTATGCTTCATCGTCAAGTGCGTCAGGGGCGGTAAAGGATCTTGCTTACAGGTTTCCTGAGGCAGGCTACCGCCAATGATAGAGAGGCTTCTTAACGTCTGGGGCAAACCCAGTGTATGGGCATACATATTGATCAATACAAGCTTCTCCATGGAAAGGTCTCTTAAAGCATCCAGATCTCTGCCCCTTTGTTGATCAAACCCTTGCTGAAGCCACGGCCACATCGAAGACCCACACTTATCATCCGTTAAGGACAATTTTTTCAAAGACAAACCTTGCAGGTGGGCAAGTTCCAATCTGTTCACACGGTTGAGGCTGAGATCTGTGATCTGCGTGTCTTGGTGCAGGCTGCTGAGTTTTTCTGGATCTTGCAGACCAACAAAGGCCAAATCCAGAACACGTAAGTTTTTCATAGACCGAAACACATCCACAGAAAGCGTTGGCTGATCATTGCCCTCCCCATTACCCCCCAGATGCAGGGTCAGGCTGTTAAGGTCTTTCATGCGTGAAAGCTTCAATAAGTCTACCTGCCCAGCGTCCAGGTTTCTCAATGTTAACGCGTTAAGAGGTAGCTTCACAAAGCGCTCCCACGCCGCATCATGAGAGAGAGTCACATGTTCAAGATGCAAGGTGCGCAAGGCTTTCAGCGCAGTGAACGTGCCGAGCAGAGAATCGTTCATGCAAATATGTTCGCCAAAACGCCCACCTTGGAGCCATAGCTCCCTGAGATTCGTTATAATACCCAGGTGTTCAATGTGACGAACATGTTTTGCATATGCCTTGACATGCAAAACCTCTAGCCCTTCAATCAAACATGTAGGTGTTTTTTGATCCGCCCCCATGTCAATGGGAAGACAGGCCCTGTCTGGTGAGACATCTCGTCCATGAATGACCAAGGTTTTCACCTTGGACCACCTTTTCCAGTCCATAGCACACCCACGCACATGATCAACTTCGAGGGCGCTTATTTTTTCTGATACATCAATCGGCAATGCTGAGATTGTTTTGTTGTAGGCGTCCTTCTCGACCAGGCTACAGTCCATTTTTAATGGCAGGGTGTACCATTTCAATGTCTTTGCGAATATTTCTGCTTGAGAAAGCGTGAGCGCGCCCCCTTTGGGGACAAGGTCAAAGACAGCCCGACATGACGCACCCTGGTACCATCCATAAAATGTGCGTGAAACACAGCTCAGAGATTTTGCCGCCTTTCTTATATCTTCAAAGGTGACTGGCATTTGTTCAAAAACCAGGTCAATCATTTCATTGGGCAAGCGGGAAAAAGAGTCCTCTTTATCGGCATTTTCAGAGGCGTCACCTGCAGCGGCCTTTGGCACTGGCAATGCCGTATTCTCAGCAGTAGCGTGGGTTGTGGCATCCGAAACGGTGCTTGGCCCTGTGGCCGGCGGGGC
>CBFICL010000043.1:0-4338 GCA_965661165.1 uncultured Holosporaceae bacterium
GGGCCTGTAAGAACCCCACAGACTCAGGTAACGATGACAAACAGTTTCTGCTGATATCCAAATGGTAAAGCTTGTGAAGCTGACCTATCGACGTGGGCAATGTTCGTAACCGATTATGAGACGCATCCACAATCTTCAGCTGAGATAATGTATGAATCTCTTGCGGAAGACTGCTAAGGCGATTGTCTTGCAAAAATAAAAAGGTAAGATTGTGGAGATCCCCGATGGCTGGCGGCAAGGTTTCCAGGCTATTGCGATGAAGAAAGAGCGTATGAAGATGAGAAAAAGAGCAACATTGATCAGGTAATACTGTGAGCTGATTGTCTGACGCTGAAAACCACGTGAGATGCTGCAAAAGAGAAAGTGTGGCAGGCAAATAGGTTAATTTATTGCTCGAAAGATCCAAGTGGGTCAGAAAAGACAAACCAAAAAGCGGCACATAGGCCAAAAGCCTGTCATCAAAGCCTTCTAACTTCCTTAAGAGGGATTCACCTGCCTTTTCCTGAAGAGCATTTTCTATCTCTACGATATCCTGCTGAGATTCACGGCGTATTTTCATGAACACTGACGCCTTCAGCACGGCAAAACGATGGTGTTGGCCATGAGACAGAAAATTATCTTCAAGCCTCATCGCCCTAGCATGACCAGAAAATAACAGGATGAAGAACACTGAAAAATAAAGAGAACCCGTTGACATAGCCAAAATATATATAAAAATTTTTGTGTTACTGTACCAAATTTTAACCAAAAAAATGTTTATTAGGTAAAAAAATGCTAATGACCATAAAAAATAAAACATTTTTACTTATAAAGGATATAAAAACCCTTACGCACCCTCTTAGGGGGCAGAGGTCATAAGCGCCCAGCCTTGATGAGGCTAAGGCGGACAGATGTAACAAGACCCTAGCCACAACGAGGTGAGGATTTAGGTGTGGTGCGCGTAAAGTCCTGGCAAACACAAGAGTTTAGGCATGACGAGGCTTGGGTTTCAATAAAGATGAAGATGTGTAAGCACAGTAAAGCTCGGGTAAAGGCCAGAGATTCGTACGTGATCAGACCTCAAGGCTGTGACCAACCCTCAACCGTGGCGTCTTTCTTTGGTCATGAGACCCAACTCGTTAAGCCGTGACGCCGGCACTTCCGATGGCGCGCCCATCAAAGGATCTTGGGCCTTTTGGTTAAGCGGAAAGGCAATTACCTCCCTCAAGCTGGCTTCACGGGTCAAAAGCATCACAATACGGTCAATGCCCGGCGCAAAGCCGCCATGGGGGGGCACACCATAATGAAAGGCCCTGAAAAGCGCACCAAACTTTTCTTCCACATGCGCGGCATCATAGCCAGCGATGGCAAAGGCCTTCAGCATCACCTCGGGCAAATGGTTACGGATGGCCCCTGACGAAAGCTCAATCCCGTTGACCACAATATCATACTGAAACGCCTTAATTTCAAGCGGATCTTTGTTACAGAGCGCATCCATCCCCCCTTGCGGCATGGAAAAAGGGTTATGAGAAAAAACAATGGCGCCTGTGTGAGGATCTTTGTCATACATAGGAAAATCCACCACCCAACAAAAGCGGAAGGCATGTTTTTCGATCAAATCGAGCTTTTCTCCCATCAGTGTCCTCAAACGTCCCGCCAAAAAAGCGGCTTTGTCTGGTTTATCACAGATAAAAAACAGGCCATCCCCCTCTTGAACTTCGCTTTCTTGGGTAGCCATGCGTTGGCGTAAGGCTTCACCGCGCGCGCCTTCAAAAAACTTAGCCAACGGGCCCTTCACCTCCCCTTGCCGCCATAACATGTAGGCCAAGCCCTTGGCGCCCTCTTCTTGCATACGCTGGGTGACCTCATCAAAAAACTTGCGCGATTGTGCCGCCACACTTGGCACGTGCAACGCCCGAATCACCGCGCCTTGGGCCACCGCACCTAAAAATACATCAAACCCGGTGCCTTCAAAACAATCTGTGGCGTCTTGAATACGCAAGGGGTTCCGTAAATCAGGCTTGTCTGTGCCATAGTGAAGCATCGCGTCATCATAAGTGATGCGCGGAAAAGGTGCCGGCGTCACGAAAGCGCCTTGAGAAAACTCTTGAAACACCTGGGACAACACCGGCTCCATGGTGGCAAACACGTCTTCTTGCGTCACAAAGGCCATTTCAAGATCAAGCTGATAAAATTCGCCCGGTGAGCGGTCCCGCCGCGCATCTTCATCACGAAAACACGGCGCAATTTGAAAATAGCGATCCACACCTGATGCGATCAACAACTGCTTAAACTGCTGTGGCGCCTGGGGCAGTGCATAAAAATGACCAGGACTCAGGCGCGATGGCACCAAAAAATCACGCGCGCCTTCAGGTGAGCTGGACGTTAAAATGGGCGTTTGCACCTCAAG
The DNA here is from genome assembly GCA_965661165.1 of uncultured Holosporaceae bacterium. Taxonomy (GTDB): domain Bacteria; phylum Pseudomonadota; class Alphaproteobacteria; order Holosporales; family Hepatobacteraceae; genus Hepatobacter. The sequence continues at coordinate 2,390 of CBFICL010000043.1, forward strand.
AAATCCTTGCGCCTGCATCAGCTCACGCAGACGGCGAATGATGGCTGTACGCATTTTGAGGTTGGCGTGCATGCGCGCACGACGCAGATCTAAAAAACGATATTTAAGGCGCGTTTCTTCCGGAAATTCGCCATCACCATTCACCTGCATGGGCAACGGCTCTGCCCGGGAAAGCACCTCAGCCTTGTCTACACTTAGCTCAATCTTGCCCGTGCTCAGCTCTGTATTCACCGTCTCGGGCGTGCGCAACACCACGCGGCCCTCAAGCTGCACAACGCTCTCATAAGGCACATCATCTAGCACCTTAAAAAAAGGCGCATCTTCTTGAACCACGCACTGCACGAGGCCTTCTGTGTCGCGCACATCCACAAACAAAAGCCCACCATGGTCACGCTTATTATGCACCCAGCCGCACACGCGCACACGCTGATTTTCTTCCTGTTCTGACAACGCACCGCAAAAATGGGACCGATACGAGGGCGAAGGCTGTATATGTGACAAGGTTATGGCTCCTGACAAAAAAATCTTTTACGCTAGACACTCTAGGCACAACCTTACACACTTCGGCTCTTTTTTCAAATGTCCCAACGTATCACCTGCTCCACACATCTCAACACTTTTTTAGACAGGGCTCAGCAAGCGCCGGTGCCGTTTCTGGGCGTAGATACGGAATTTATGCGCCGCACCACCTATTGGCCCAAGCTGTGCCTCATTCAGCTAGCCTCCCACCAAGACATGGCGCTGATAGACCCCCTCACCACCCCCTTTGATATGACCCCCCTGTGGAATGCCTTGCGTAACCCAGGCCTCACCAAAATTTTTCATGCCGGTGGACAAGATATCGAATCCTTCGCCACCATCGCGCCACTGGTGATCCACAACCTGTTTGATATCCAGGTGGCCGCCATGCTGCTGAATGATGTCTACATGCCCAGCTATCAAAGCCTGGTGGAACGTTATCAAAACATCACCCTTGAAAAAAGCCAGCAAACCATCAATTGGGCCAAACGCCCTCTGTCAGACAAAGCCTGCCGCTATGCCCTGAATGATGTGCGCTATTTAGGCAAGATGTTTTTCACCCTTCACACACAACTCAAAGTCAAAGGCCGCCTTGCATGGATGCATGAAGACATGGACCGCTTTCAGCGCAAAAAACCCTCAGCGCCTTGGAAGATACCGGGAAGATCTCATGCGCTGACGCACCCCCAAAAATGGCGAGCCTTGGTGGCATTATCGGCATGGCGAGAGCAAGAGGCCCAACGTCAGAACAAACCCAAAAAAAACATCCTCACCGACAGCCAGCTCATGACCCTCGTGCATCACGCCTCTCATGAAGACTTTGAGGAAACCCTGCGCAACCGCTTGGGCACCCAGGCCTGGCAAGCCTTTGTGAACCATCAAAGCACGGCGCCGCCGCCCGATCTTGGCCCCCCCACACCCGCACAAAAAAAGCAGATCGCCACGCTGAAAAAACAGGTGCACCACCTGGCCGCCCATCACCATATGCCCCCCACCTTTATCGCCACCCAAAAAGACATCGAAAGCTATGCACGCGGCCACATCACAAGCCGCATCCACGGGTGGCGCGAACACCTTTTGGGCTGGTAACCTGCGTTTTGCAAGGCGCGCCCTGACTCCGCCATCATCAACACACCCGATACACACACAAAGCCGTCTCGCTTACCTTCGTTATCATCGATATAACATAAAAATATAATTGATATTGTTGACTTATAGTCAAAAAGGTCTTATAATACCATGAAAATACAAGGAGAATGTTTATGTATACCTATCTAAGGCTCGCTTGTTTGAGCAGCACCATCGCCCTTACCTCCCTTGCGACGCCCGCCTATGCTATGGATCCAAGCGATAAAAGTGAGGCGGTTTCACAAGGCGCCATCATGATTCACGGCCACGCCTATCCTGCCCTTTCACAAGAACAGCAAGAA
>CBFICL010000044.1:0-4186 GCA_965661165.1 uncultured Holosporaceae bacterium
TCACCTTTGTGTCTTAACAGCACGTTTTGGTTACCATTTTTCTTCAAAAAAAGAGCTTTTTCGACATTCCTTTTTGTTTTTTGTGCTTAAATAGGGGGACCGTCTGGACTTCATAAGTTCAGGATCTCTCTGCTTTAGGTGTGGTTGAAAGAAAATCGTGCTTCTGAATTATTCTCCCCTTAGAGAGCGTATCGATGTTGTCTCGCCTTTTTGGTCTTAGAAATCTTTGTTTGCACCCATTTGTGAATATAATGAGTTGCGTGCTTGATGAGGCGCAGTGATAAATAAAGAAGTGTGCGGCTGGACTTCCTTAAAAAAGCTTTTTGCGTTGATCTGTCCTTGTGAAAGTTGGTATTGTCCATGACAATGACGCTCTTTAGCAACCATTTGGACATTCAACCTTGGTTAATGTGTGGCATGAAAGGCATTTATGTGCATGCCGCTAGACACAAGGGTCACCATCAAAAATCTCTTGCGAGGGAAGCGTCGATGACGGTGATTCTATTTTTCCTCCCAAATAATACTTGCCCCAGTATCACTGTCCGCGCACAGCAGAACCATGGGTTTATGGCCTGTCATGGGTAAATTTAAACGCGTAAACAAACACAATAGGACGGACCTCAGCGGAAGCTCTCCAGCTTTTTGGGGAAGATGCCATGTGCTATGGGACAGGCTTTTGGGTGCGCAAGGCTTTTTTATACGTTACCTTCATCAGCTTTAAGGCGTGGCGAATCCCCATGGAGGTGACGGCAAAACGAGTCGGGATGCAACTTAACATCCGCTGCTAGCGCCACCTATAACCTTTGTGGTCGGCTTATTTTGTGTAACCATAGGACCCAAGCGCTTTGACCAACACATCACAACGACAAGTGCTCCCACCAAAAAGCTCCGTCATTGCATGCCATAGGCGGCTCCCACACCTTTGATCTTCTAAACCTTGGCCCTAACATCCAATCCATACACCGCAAAATAAAACAATAACCAAATGATTTTTTTGACTATAAAAGATAAAAATAACACGCATGTGCGGTTGCCCCACGTTTTGACTGGTGAACCAAGGCGTCTGTGAAATCACTTCCAATCTTCACCTAAGGGATTGTCATTCTTAAGGTCGTGAATGTTTTTGCATTGAATAGCCATGACAGCTTTGACGGCAGACTGGGCCCATATGATTTTATAGGTCATCAAATCCTCCTTGTTTTTTAACGAGCTTAATCAACCAATTATGGAGATTTTCCACCCCTTTTTTATCTACGGCATCTTTATTTTTACCGGGTTTGGCGATGGTAATCGAGGGCATATCATCAGCGCTGAAGATATAATGACTGCTTTTGCTGATTCTCACCCGCGGACGATTCTGGGGCTCTAAAGAGCGGACAAAAGCATTGATAAAAGACCAGAAGTCGCGCCACTTCATGGGGCTATTGTCAGGCGATGGTGCACATGTGTTGAGCGACGATGGCGCACGTTCATACATATTTTTTTCTAGGCTTGCGTAAGGTTGTGGCTGAGGGGCGTGCCTTGTTTTCTTCGTCCTTTTTTTGGGTTTTGTGCCTTGTGCGCGTAGTGGGTGTGATTGAGCCTTTTTTTCTTGATCTGGGGGGGAGATCGTAAGCGGTGTGTCCTTGTGTTGTTCACTTGGTTGCTCAGGTACTTCTTTTGCTGGATCGTCGCCCCCTTCAGGGCCCACGCGTTTTGATGGAGACCTTGGATCTGTTGAGGATTCTGATTCGGTTTCTTCGGATGATGAAGGCGCTTGCTCCTCCCCACATTGCTCCATAAGCAAGGCGATAAAGGCATCAAAACCGTGTTCATCACCTAGGAAATCAGAAAAATTTTGATCAGAGGCATAAAAGGTATCCAAGGGGATGAAATGCTGCTGTACGCACGTTTCTCGTTGTGTAAAAAAGGATCGCCAAATACTCTTCCCAAACGTGTCATTGTTGATCTGGGCGCGTTTGAGAGAGCTGCCAAAGAAAGGCTTTTGAGCTTCAGCGCCACAATGATAGCTGATTTTTGTATGGTTTTTTCCATCATGAAAGCGATAAGACACCAGAATGCCGGATGTCTCAATCAAACGTCCACGTTCATAGAGAAAGGTGATGAAATCTTGTTGGGACGGTGCCCACAGGGCCGTTTTTTGGTAGACATATTTTTTTTCTTCCTCGGGCACCACGTAAAAGTGGCCATGGTGGTGAAACCAAAAAAGATTTTGATTCTCCCTATGACTGACAAGTGTGCCAAATCTGTCTTTAGGGCTGGTGACCAGGGGAAAGTAAGCATCTAAACAGGCCTGAAGATCCACAACAAGGTGAAAATAAGGAGATATGGTGATGCCTTTTTCGGGATGGCTGTCATCAGAGGTGGCAATTTTAAGGTTCTCTAAGGACGTTCTTATATGTAGCTGATTGGTGTCCATGCAAAAACGATATAAGCCGGTGAAAATTTTGATGAAGCTGTCTTTGTTTTGTATGGCTACTCTTTTTTTGTTTTTGATTTTATCGGAAGGCACGAGTTTTTGGAGTTCATCTAAAAGCATTTCTAAATGAGGGTTGGGCGGCACAGGTATGCCAAAACCCCGCGAGCCAACGCCTTGTGTTTCGGTGATCACAAGGGGCATTTCATCTGGAAACATGGTTTTAGCAACGTCTCCATTGAAACGCTTTGTCACTTGCAGCGTGGATTCAAAATCTTTTTCCGCGCTATGCAAAAGACTCGCACAACATACACCTAAAGCTAGACCCCGCAAAAAACGCATTGAACGCCCCCATGAATTATTTTTTTATGTAAAATTTATTAGAAAAGAATGGATATTCTTTGTGTATGAGCCATTTATCAAAAGAATCTCTTTCTATCTGTCTTTTTTTGTTGTGTTTTATTTGCAAAAAAACACTTTATGACAAAGTGTCTGCGTGGATGTTGGCAAAAATGCGGCACGCTCATCGATAAGGTGGCACGATGAGGCCACGGCGGTAGCAAAGATGTTGTTTTTTTCTGCTATCTTGAAAAAATTACATGAAAAAGGAAGGCCATGGTCTAGGATGGATCAAAAAGATGTGTTGTTTATGTGCGTTGGTGCAAAAAACAACCAGGCTCATGATCATTACGCATCCCTACGGCTTGCATAAACGCATGCATCGTGGTGGCGCCCACAAACGTTATCCCCCGCTTCTTAAGGTGGCGCGCGAAAAGCACACTTTCCGGTGTAGAGCTTACAAGGGGCTCGTCAGTGGGTTTTTCTTGCGCAAAACGCCATAGATAGGTGGCCAACGTGCCTTCCTCTTTCTGAATGTTGCGCACAATACGGGCATTGTGACGTATAGATGCTATTTTCCCCGGGTGGCGAATGAGGTGGGGATTGAGAAGGCAGGCATGGAGATCACTGTCTGTCATATGCGCCACTTTTTCAATATCAAAACGGTGAAAGGCCTTGCGATAAGCCTCTCTTTTTTTTAAGACAGTGAGCCAAGAAAGGCCAGCCTGCATCCCTTCTAGCACAAGCATTTCAAAAAGATAGGTGTCGTTTCTGCTGGGTCTTCCCCACTCAGTGTCATGGTAATGAACATCGAGTGGATTGTTTGTGACCCAAGCGCACCGGTGTCTTCGGGGCGTTATACTAATTTCTTCTTCCATGATCCTGAATAGTAGCGAAGAAAGAGGCCGGTCAGATTCACAAGACCATAAAGCGGCGACAAATAGACCCACACAGAAGAAGGTGTGCTGGGAAAGTAGGTAAGCCAAATCATGCCCGGTATAGAAACACACACCCATGAAGCCGTGGCATTCATGATCATGACAAAACGCGTATCACCCCCTGATGTTAATACACCTGTTGTGCACCATGCCATGCTGTCGAGCAAAAAGAAAAAACCAATGCCATAGGTGGCCCACGCAATAGAGATCATCAGGTCTGAGGGAAGGTTGTGGCCAAAAAACAAAGGGGTTAACACGTGTATGGATGCGCTCACAGCTAAAACCATAGCGCCTCCCATGGATGTGATCAGGAAAGCACATGAGCGGAGCGTTTGATTCAAAAGGTCAAGATTGCCTTTAGATCCCAGCAAGTTGCTGGCAATGGCGATGACACCACGCTCGAGCCCCTGCGTGAAAGCGCCAAAAAACTCAAATAAAAAGCTGATCCAACTGCGGACGGTGAGATAATCTTTCCCCTTTTGCGAAAGGAAGA
>CBFICL010000045.1:0-4171 GCA_965661165.1 uncultured Holosporaceae bacterium
GCGTCTTGATGACACCATCGTGCCCACCGGGGTGCATGCGTGGCCCGCGCCCCCGTTAGACAAGGCTGAATATTATATCTGGCGCACGCAAGGTGATGAACGGGTGCGTCCCTGCCATGCAGCCCGAGACGGGAAGGTGTATCGCCGCCATGACACAACCCGTCCTCATCCGGGAACCGAGCCAGGGTGTCGCTGTTGGGCCGCGCCGCTTCCTCACAGCGTCCATGTTCTTAAGACGCCCACCACGCGCAAAAGCATGCCCCCAAAACATGTGGCTGACATCGAGCCCTTTTTGCCCCTTGCCATGACCCACCTTATGTCTACTCTTTAAACCCACCTCCCAAAAAACCTAGGACGCGTTGCCCACTTTGCTTTCATCCTGTCCAAGACAATCTTTTGCCTGTTGTTGCAGAATGCAAAAAAACCAGTGATATAACGCTTTCATGCCCTTTGGATCGACTTTTTTGCTTCCGTGGGGTTTTGCCATCGTCAGCCTTTGCATGCCCTCATAAGAGAATTGATAGTGAGATCCAGTGATCGCCACTTTGGGAGGGGGACTCATAGACCGGATCAGCGGGTTGATCAGCTTGCCGACATCACGCCACTTGATACGCTTAAATTCAGCATCTGACATGTTGTTCACAGGCAAGGTGGATGAGGGACGGGTAGGGAGCGTGGCAGGTTGAGAAGGTGGCCTTGAGGGTTGCAAGGTCTCACCTGCCCCCTTTGGCGATGGCGCGGGCATAGCATCCATTCGCTCGGCTGGCTGAGGCTCCGATGTGTGAGTCGCTGCGTCAACCTCCAAAGGTGAAATATCGGCTGACCCCGATGCTGAGTTTTGCGGCAAAGAAGGTGGGATGCTTTCCTCCCCGCTTGCTTTATCTTCACTTGCTTTGCCCCCCTTATCTTTCTCTTCTTCCTCATGAACCTGAGAAGACGGGGGCTTTTTTGAGGTCGATGTGTGTTGGTTGGCGGTTTTCTTTTTCCCTTTCTTCTTCTTTTTGTGAGGAGTCTTTTTGTGAGAAAACTTGTGCGATTGAGGGGTGGATGCTTTGTTTGCACTGGGTGGTTGCTCTCCTGCTTCCGGAAGTGAAGTTTCAAGAAAACCTGGATCGTCTTCAGGTTCGACAAAATCTGCCTTGGGCAAAGTTTCGATCAGGTCGTTGAAGCCTTGTTCATCAAAAAACTCGTGCCATGCCTGACCAATATCGTTTACAGACGCAAAGGGGATAAACATTTTTGTCACAAAATTTTCACCCCTTCGTTGTGCTTTGACCTTCTTTCCTTGCTCTAATTTTTCATAGAACGTGTCTTTGATGTTTTGATCCAGCTTTGGATCTGAGAAAAACCCATACTGCAGAGACTGAATCTTAAAAGCCTGAGGCCCCGTGGCGCCATGAAAATAAGCAATTTTTACACTTTTGTCTTGCTGAGGTGTGAGACAATAGGTGAGTAAAAGCCCCGGTGTTTCTCGCAATTCCCCATCGGATGTTTGGATAAAGGTGACTTTTACCTCTGGATGAGGCATCCACATCGGGCAACGGATGTCATCAAATTGGACCTCCTTATTAAGAGGCGCTACGTGAAAGTGATTGTCACGATAAAACCAGGCAAGATTCTTATCATCTTTTGGGTTGTTAAGAATGCCATAATATTTTTGTTCTTTAAGCTCTGACGGATCCAAAGTCTTAAAATAGGTATCTATGTATTGTTGGAGGGTATAGACAAAATCAATATAGGGGAAACAGGCATACCCTTTCTCTGGTGCCTTACTGTCATGGTAGACGGTGTATAATGGCCTGACAACTTCCCCATTGTTATTAAGTAGGTTGGCGTGAGGGTTAGAAAGATGGGTTCTGTAAACACTCGTTATGTCATTGAGGCATCCCATGAAGGCTTCTTTTTGCTTGATGGCCGTTCTTTTTTGTTCGAGTCCCCTTACAATGCCTTTCATTTTCACCAAATATGCTTGTAAGAAGGGGGGTGTATCTTGAGGAGAAAGAAGTCCTGCCTCATCTGGCAATGCCTCAAAGCCCCTGATAGAGATGGTTTGATCTTCAAGATACGTATCATTTTTGGCATCAAAGAACCGTGCGTTTGTAACCTGAATCACCACCCCACACGGGCGCGAAAAAAAGCGCACAGACCATGCCTGTGGCCAACACATACACAACCTTATTTTTATTGAAACCAAACATTAAGGATCTCCACAAAACCACGCATCGTCCTTATGACTAACAAAAAAATGACTATTTGTCAAAATTTTATATCAAACAGAACATCAAGCCCATAGTCCAACATGTGGTGGAATGTGATGAGATGTGTGGGGTTTTGTGGGCGTGACGAGAGGGTTACGGCTGCACACACAGGGGCCCCAAAAGAGGGGGGATTAATAAGCGCGAGCAAACAGGGTCAGGGGCACGTCGTCTTGCCCCGTAAAAAGGCAGCGGCCCCGTTGATTGCGGGTGTGTAGGGGGATACAACGGGCGGTGACTTTCAGCTTGTCTTTCAACAAGGCTTCGGTGGCTTCGTCTCCGGCCCAGTGGGCCAACACAAACACATCTGGGTTTCCTTTGTCATAATAGCGGAAAAACGCGTCTTGATCATGGGCGGTGTGGGTGCGTTTTTGCTGAAAAGCGTGCGCGCGCTCAAAAAGGGTGCGCTGGATGGTCGTAAGCATTTCACAAATGCCGTTTGTTACATCATCATGGCTTAAGGTGTGTTTCTCTGAAGGGTCTTCGTCGCGTCGGCGCACCACCAGGGTGGCGGCGGTCATTTCGCGCTCGCCCACTTCAAGGAGGATAGGCACCCCCTTTTTCACCCAGTGCCACATTTTGTCGCCAGGGCGCTGGTCTTTTTCGTCTACCAAAACACGCACAGGCTCGTCGTCATAGGTTGTGCTTTTCAAGCGATCGGCAAGGTTATGGACATACGCCTTCAAGGCCTCTGGATCTTTGGCGCGCTGGGTAAGAGGCACAATCACCACCTGAAGCGGCGCGATGGTGGGCGGCAACACAAGACCGTTATCATCACTGTGACACATCAGCAGACTGCCCAACAGCCGCGTGGTCACGCCCCAGGATGTGGTCCAAACATGTTCTTGCGTGCCTTCTTGCGACAAAAAAGTGATATCAAACGCTTTGGCGAAATTCTGCCCTAAAAAATGAGACGTGCCGGCCTGCAAGGCCTTGCCGTCTTGCATCATGGCTTCGATGCAATAGGTGACATCTGCGCCTGGAAATTTCTCACCGGCTGTTTTGGTGCCCTTCACCACAGGCATGGCTAAAAAATGCTCACACAACTGATCATAGACATCCAGCATTTTTTCTGTTTCCACCAACGCTTCTTCACGGGTGGCGTGGGCGGTGTGCCCCTCTTGCCACAAAAATTCACTGGTGCGGAGCAAAAGACGAGGGCGCATTTCCCAGCGCACCACATTGGCCCACTGATTGCCCAAAATAGGCAAATCTCGATAGGATTGAATCCACCGAGCATAAGCTTCCCCAATCACCACTTCCGAGGTCGGGCGCACAACGAGAGGGTCTTCCAAAGGCCCGTCGGGGACAAGCTTGCCATCACCTGTGCCCACAAGGCGGTGGTGTGTGACCACAGCGCACTCTTTGGCAAACCCATCCACATGAGCCGCCTCTTTTTCCATGAGTGAGAGGGGCACAAACAGCGGAAAATAAAAATTGCTGTGACCCGTGTCTTTGATGGCGCGATCAAGCCGGTCTCTCAGGCGTTCCCACAGGGCATAGCCCCAGGGTTTGATAATCATACAGCCCCTGACCGGCGAGTTCTCAGCCAAATCAGCCGCACGAATCACACTTTGATACCACGCTGGATAATCTTCTTCCCGTGTGGGGGTGATGGCCGTTCGTTTTTGCATAAACACCACCATACACCCTTTTGCCAGGGCTTGCTAGAGGTTCCCCCGTGTTTCCTAAAGAAGAAGACCAAGCCTTTTATCTTGAGCAAGGGGTTCAGGGTAAACGGCGCAGCGTCTGGAGGTTTTTTATGGAGGTGGTTTTATATGCCGGGTGTGAGGTGGGTCATATGGAGGGGCAGGAAGGGAGAGATGTCAGCCACATGCTTCGGGGGCATGCTTTTGCGCGTGGTGGGCGTCTTAAGAACATGGACGCTGTGAGGAAGCGGCGCGGCCCAGCAACGG
>CBFICL010000046.1:0-3175 GCA_965661165.1 uncultured Holosporaceae bacterium
AGGTTGAACCATGCCTCACACAAGATGCCTGAAGGTAAGAAAAGCCGTAGACAAAACAACTACCCTCTTCTCCAAAAGAACGTGTGTTTTTTCATGATTCTTAAAGCCTCACGTGTTTGCCCACAAGGTCAGGAGGAAAAACGAGCCTCAGAGACGGTTAGTTGTGTTGATCCACAATCGCTTTGAGGGCATCGTGAAGGCGTGGGTGGGTAAATGTAAACCCTGCTTTCAGCAATTTTTCAGGATAAACATACGCGCCATGCAACAAAAGCTCTTGCCCCATCTCCCCAAATAACAAACGCACCACACATGCCGGCAAAGGCATCAAGGTAGGTCGTCTGAGCACGCGGCCTAAGGTTTGAGAAAAGATTTGTTGAGACGTTACCTCTGGCGCTGTGAGGTTGTAGGCCCCTTGCATCTTTGTATGTTCCATAAGAAAAAAAAAGGCGCGCACCACGTCTTCGCGGTGAATCCAGGGCAGCCCTTGCGTGCCTGTCCCGATGCGGCCCCCTAAACACCATTGATAAAGGCCATGCAGCTCTTTAAAAAGGCCCCCGTCTTTTTCAAGCACAACGCCTAACCGAACAAGGCACGTCCGCACGCCCAACGCTTCTGCTTCGCGCGCTTTGGCTTCCCACGCGTGACACAGGGTGTGGGTGAAGCTTTCTTGTGGGGGGGTGTCTTCGGTGGTTTTGTGTGTGCCAGATTGGGCGCCATAATAACCCACAGCCGAAGCACTGATCAAAAAGGCAGGTTTTGTCTTAAGCCGCTTGATAAGCGAGATCAGGTTTTCGGTCGTGTGAATACGGCTGTGTCGCAACGTTTTTTTGTAGGCCTTTGTCCATCGATGGTTAATGGGTGCGCCGGCGAGATTAATGATACCCTCCAAAACCTCGGTGTCAGCAATCTCATCAAGAGAGGCCACAGCCCGATAGCCTGACCCGACACAAGAAGGTGAGCGGGTAAGCACGAGCACCTTTGTCTTGCGCGCGGCAAGCGCCTGACACACGGCCCTTCCGATAAACCCTGTGCCCCCTGTAATCAGCACGGTCATCATAAACCCTTTGTCTCTGTTATGGTCTTGTCAACTTGTATATCACGAAAACATTGTCTTGACCCTTCGGGTTCCCTTCATGATCTATTCGATGGATGCTTTTGGATCTGAGGTCCACAAGAAAAATCAACAAACACAAAAAACACGATTTTCTTTATTAAATAAAAATTGACTTATTTTAGATTTATATATAAACTTATTTTCTTTTGTTATTTTTTTAGGTTGTTTGTATTAAAAAAAGATGGTTATGGTTTGTACTGTTTTTGATGCATGTTTCTGCATGCCTCACGTCATTAGGTGCCCCTGCTCTTCGCGCATCACCTCATCAGCATTACAGATTTTTAGAGATCACCAACCACAGCCCCCACTTCCAAACAGTGAAGCAAGCGTTTCGTGATACGATTCAGCCCCTCTATAAAGATCAAACCAAAGCCCTTGCTCAAATTGCATTAAACCAGGATAGAACCTGCAAACTGTTGATGGATACCCAAGACAAACCTATGGGCATTTTAGTATTCAAAAAAGAACCCAACAATGAATATGAGAAATTTTCAGTAAAAAATAGCTTGGAAATTAAAGCACTTTTTGCTATCAATCCCGAACAAAATAAAGGAAAGGGGGCTGGCACAGCATTAATTGAAGAAGCCAAAAAGCAAGCCATCAAAGCGAAAGCTTCCAGCATGCACCTGACTGCCTCTGAGGCTGCGGGTGAAAGAAAAGGAGACGTGATTCGTTTTTTTGAGCACAAGGGCTTCGAAAAACCAGGTTGTTCTTGGCCACAAGGGGATGCGTTTCCTCTTGGCACCGAGCACCTACTTGTTTTTAAAAAATTATATTCAGATAGAGAGGGTTGATAAGTTATGTATGTTATGTTGATGCGTTGTTTGGGGATGTTATTAATGGTGAGCCATGTATGTGGGGCGTGGGCAATGCCTTCCCGCAACCATCACGACGAAACAGATTTTTCTTATCGGGGGCATACGAAGCCGTGGCATAAAGGGGGCGTATATAAAAAATATAAAAAACCATCTCAAAAGCGTGTTTCTCAACATGTAAAAAAGACTTGGGATAAAGAATGTACGCTGAAAAAAATTTATATTGACGCCATTCGATCCGGCAAAAAAACCATTGAAGGGCGTCTCAACAAGCCCCATTTTAAAAACCTCAATGTTCAAAAAGGAGAAACGCTCCTGTTGCACCCACAAAATTTCTCTCAAGGTGTTTTATGTCGCGTGGACAATGTTTTCTCCTATAAAGATTTTGGGGAGATGTTACGCAAACACCATTTTCAACAGTGCGTTCCTGAAAAAAAAACACCCACAGAAGCATGGGAGGCGTACCGCAAAATTTACCCCGTAAAAGACCAGGAAAAATATGGGGTTCTTGCATGGCAGGTCTCTCCCATCAACCCCTAATGCCTCTTAAGATACACACCCTTTATGTTGAGAAGGCTTATGTACCTTTGATTCGCGAAGGGCAAAAAACTGTTGAAGGGCGGCTGAATAAAGAAAAATACCAAACCATGAAGCCAGGAGATATCCTGGCTTTTTGTGTGAAAAGAGAGCCTTCAGACACAACGTTTTGCAAAGTGTTACGGCTGCGCACTTATAAAACCTTCCGCGCTATGCTTGAGGCTGAAGGTCTGAGATCATGCCTACCCACAGCAGAAACGCTTGAAGAAGGGGTCGCTATGTATCATCGTTTTGCGGATTATCAAAAAGGTGAAAAACGCGATGGTGTTTTGGCTATCAACATGCTGTACCTGGGTTTTGGGCGTTCGTTAGCAAACGTTTTGCAACAAAAACGCCTGTGATAGCTTCCCGCCTCTTATGCACTCATAAAACGTCTGGCCTCGACTAAAGAGATCGGCGTCACCACCATACGATCTCCCACCTGCTGAACTCGCAAGGGCCATGTTTGGTCAGAGGGCACATAAAGAAAACGCTCGCCATGAGGATGCGCACGCACATGCCTAAGTTGACGCTGGTAAAACAAAATAAGTACCTCGTCTGGCTTGAGAAAATGGTGACGCTCGTCACACCGCTGAAGCGTGTGATTGGCAAAAGCCCAATCTTGTTTTACCACATCAAACCCTGCACCCGTTGTTTCTGTGAATACAGA
>CBFICL010000047.1:0-2790 GCA_965661165.1 uncultured Holosporaceae bacterium
GTTTTGGGGGCATGCTTTTGCGCGTGGTGGGCGTCTTAAGAACATGGACGCTGTGAGGAAGCGGCGCGGCCCAGCAACGGCAACCTGGCTCAGTGCCCGGATGAGGGATCGCCTGATCACCGCGCCTATACACCTTGCCGTCTCTTTCGGCATGGCAGGGTCGCACCCGTTCATCGCCTTGTGTCCGCCAGATATAATAATCAGCTTCCTCTAACGGGGGCGCGTGCCACGCATGCACCCCGGCGGGCACGATGGTGTCATCAAGACGCACGGTGAAGGCTCGCTCAGGGCACACCGGGTCATGTGGCCTGCTATAGAGCGGACAGGCGCGTGAATCAAGAATGATGGCTTCTACGTGGTGACGCATGGCAAGGCCGCGCACTTTACGAAGGTTGGATCGATAGGCCAATTCATGCAAAGCCTTGCCCAGATAGACCGGATTGTTCGAGGCCACATAGGCATGCATAAACTGAAAAAATAAAGAGTGTGGCCCCACCAGTACAGGGCCGTTAAAATGCGCCAACTCAAGGGCCAACCGCTCGTTTGCCTTTAACCGATGCCAAATCTTTTTATAGGTCTTGATTAAGGTATCACGACGTGTCTCTAGAGATTTGTGCAGCAGCTTATTGATCTCATCCCGCGTTAAGCACCGCCGCCCCGCCTTGACATCCTCAAAAAACCGTAAGGAACCAAAAACCTCTTGCCACTCTTGTTTTGCCTTTTTTGCTTCCATATTAAACCCAACACCTACGGTCACCTTGCCTTCAGGGCGGCGGCCCGGCCTGATAGGATGGCCGTTCTTATCATCGTAGGCCCATGACCTCACCCCTTCGAGCCCTGTGATGGCCACAAGGCGGGCCTGGGCATAGCGGGCGGCATGGTCGGGGTTTGTCAGATCAAGATTATGAAGGCGATTGCGCATGGTCGCGCCATCCTTTTCGCTGAAGTTCATAGCGGATCCGTCCTACATCGTTGAAGAAATCGGGAGACTTGACATCAATACTTTTCATTACCACCTGAACATCATAATCGCCCTTGCGCCCTTGTGTCTTTTTCTTAAGGGAAAAGTAAGATGTGCCCTCCAAGAAAATAAACCAACCTCCTTTTCTGCTAGATACATAACAAGAACACCACGTCTCATCCAGCATGCCTTCCCGCACCCAAGGGGTCATGATATAGGGGAACACCTTGAGCACCTCCTCCCGGTTATGCAACTGCCAACACTCCCACAACGATTGGCTTTCAGGGTGAGAGATGCTCAATTCGATGGGGTAGGTAAGCAGATCGGCAAAGGCCCCTCGATCGTTTGTGTGCACGCTGTATAAGATCACCTCCCACACCGCCCGCAGCGCATCACGCACCTTCTGCCAGTCGTGGCCCATGATCTTTTGTAAGTTTTGATTCTTTTGATCTTCCTCTTCAGCCGGGGGATAACAACGCTGCTTGATGCACACGCCGGGTTTTTCACCCTCTGGGCAGGCAGGCTTCACACACGATAAACGCGCCACATGTTTCGGCCCTTTTGGCAGCGCACCCTTAGCCCCCGCACACCCAGCATGCCCCCCCAAACCGAGAACCAAGCATGTTATCAAAAAGATCAACCTCTCACGCGTGTGCACCCCTTCACATCTCTCTAAAAAAGACATCACCACCCACCACGATCAAAAGGTTCTCCCCATCCTCAAACCTTTGTGACACATTGTCAATGGCGCATAAAGGGCACCCAACGACATATTCTGTGAATAGTGCATTAAAAAATTATCCTGCGATCAAAAACGAATAACGTGTCAGGACACCGTGAATATGAGAGGGAAATCTTTTTTGTATTATAGAGCACCACCACTACCCCCGGTCAGCATGACGCGCGTCTGAGGCGTTATGCTCGATCCATTGAACACGATCATGTGCTTTTTGAAAAAGCTACGCCCAAAACAACGTCCACAGGCCATTGCCGACATCAAAATCCGGAACAACCGCGACAAAACCGTGGTGGAGGGAGTAGGATTCGAACCTACGTAGACGTTCGTCGGCAGATTTACAGTCTGCTGCCATTGACCGCTCGGCCATCCCTCCACTCTTTGAGAGTACAAACTTCCCCCAGTCTTTGTCCAGTCCTTGAAACCATAATTTTATCCCGTGCAAAAAGTGGCTTTTCACTGTCAATACAGCCTCCCCCCTTTGCGCCTTAATCAAACCTTATGCAATTCTTGAAAAAATAGGATAGAAATGTTTCTGGTCTTGTGTTCGTGTGTTTATGAAAACCTCCATGCTTTCCCGCCTTTTATCCGCTTTTTTCTCCATCACAGTGTGCATAGCCATAAGCGCTTTTTCCCTCCCGCTCCTAGGGACTGCAGAAAACGATCTCCCTAAGGGGACTTATCGCCACACATGCACGGGGTGTGGGTTTATGAATCAAGATGAAGGGCGCGTCTTAATTTGTGATTGCACAGATGGCGATGGCCATGCACAATCCACCAGCCTTTCTGAAAAAATCATCAAAGAGACACCAGGCTGCTGGGATAACCTCAGGAATGAGTTAGGACAGCTGGGGTGTGGCACCCGTCTTAATTGAAGATCTTCAGCCTAAAAGGCTTCATCTTGAGAGGGTTAGTCTTGAAGGGCGGGGCTCTCAGCATAGGAAGGCTGGAGGGCTGATGCGTGCACATCCTCTTTGTGGGGCCCTGTATGTTTGGCTTCCCCGATCCATGCCGTGGGCAACAGGCAGCGCAGGGTAAAAGGAACCGTCAGCGTCATAACGTAAAGCGAAAAATAGTGATAGCGCAACACCCC
>CBFICL010000048.1:0-2155 GCA_965661165.1 uncultured Holosporaceae bacterium
TGATGATCGTAACATGCAAGAGCCCTTGGCATGGACCTATGCCATTATCACATCGCTCTATTCAGGGTTTGCTGGTTATCATGCAGGACCTGATTTTGCACGCCATCTGTGGTGTCGCCATCATGGCAAAGACCCTAACTTATATACCGACCATCTTTCTTATTGGCCACAAAATTTTCGTGGCATTCGCGCCATTGTAGGGGGCGGCACGTCCTATCTTATCTCGTCTTTTCTGATGCTGCCCATTGCCGAGCTCTTGGCCAAACAGGTCCACGTGCTAGGAGGACCTTTGAGTTTGCGAAAAGCCCTGCTGCTCACCACAGCGCAATGGGGCATCATTATGGATACATCCTTTGTAGGGCCTCAATATCAAAACCTGATTGGCTATTTGGGGCGCGCTGCAGGTGGCGACAAATTAAACACTATTCGAGATCACAGCCTCAAGATGATTGTCAATCTTCACCAAGGCATTGGGCGCCTGGATGATGAAAAAATCATCATGCTCAAAAAAGCCCTTGATGCGTGGGTGCCTGACAATGCAGAAACACCCCCTGCATCAGAAAACCCTGGTGCACCTCTTGCGCCTGAACCTGCGCCCTTAGCAGAAACATGGATAGGCAACAAACCAGCAGAGGACACAGATAGCATACATGCCCCCCTGTTGTCTGATGATGAATTTGCGCTAGAGGAAAATGAAGGCCATTTGGATACACAGCTGTTCTCTGATGACGGTTTTGATGATGACCCCAGTCCCAGACCGCGGCGCTCATCCTCCGTATCAAGCCGCATTTATGAACAAATTTATGAGCATGCCTATGGGTTTTGGCAAAAAACCTATCACTGGTTTTTGGGCAAACCTGTCCCCCCACGCTTAGCCAGCAGAGTAAGATACGTGATGGAAGAACCAAGCCCAGCAGGTTAAGATGCGTGGACGGCCGCTGCAGAAAAAGAAAGAATCTTTATCTGACACAACATGATAAAGAATGAATGCGACATGGCTGAAATGACATGGCGGAGAGAGAGGGATTCGAACCCTCGATACGTTGCCGTATACACGATTTCCAATCGTGCGCCTTCGACCGCTCGGCCACCTCTCCTTGTCCTTAAGGGTAATCTCTGTCGTCAAGAAAGACAAGGATCCATCACGCGACAAGGGCGATGGGCGCACCAAAAACGCAGAAGGGCGAGCTTTATTCACTATGCCTCTGACGAGGCTGCTTTCTCAAAAGCAAGGCGATTGTCTTTCACGACGCCCACAAAATGGTCGCCTTCCTTCAGCCCCCCTTGCAACACCATTTCTGAAAAAGGGTTACGCACATGCACCTGCAACGCACGTTTGAGAGGCCGGGCCCCATAGGCCGGCTCATATCCTTGATCGGCAATCCATGTGCGCGCTTCAGGCGACAACTCGAGGGTGACGCCCTTGTCTTTTAAAAGCGTCACAATGTGCTGAAGCTGGATATCCACCACAGCGTCCATGTCTTTGCGTTGGAGACGATGGAAGAGCAAAATATCATCTAACCTGTTCAAAAACTCGGGCCTGAATGTTTGTCGTACACTCTCCATCACGCCTTTACGTATGGCCTCAGAAATGGCATCCCCTTCGGGCACATCAGCCAACAAATGACTGCCAAGGTTTGAGGTGAGCAAAATCACCGTGTTTTTAAAATCCACCACATGACCTTGGCTGTCTGTCAGACGCCCATCATCAAGCACCTGCAACAAAATGTTAAACACATCGGGATGCGCCTTTTCCACCTCATCAAATAAAATCACCTGATAAGGGCGACGACGCACTGCTTCTGTTAACGTGCCGCCTTCTTCATACCCCACATACCCTGGCGGCGCGCCCACCAAACGAGACGCCGCATGCTTTTCCATGTATTCCGACATATCCACCCGCAGCAAAGCACCTTCATCATTGAAGAGGAAGGCCGCTAACGCTTTGGCAAGCTCGGTCTTACCCACCCCGGTGGGCCCCAAAAACAGAAAGGAGCCAAGGGGGCGATTCGGATCGGCCAGACCGGCCCGTGATCGCCGGATGGCCTGGCTGACAGCCACAATAGCCTCGTCTTGACCCACCACACGTTTTTTCAATGTGTCTTCCATGGCCAACAGTTTGTCTTGCTCACCTGAAAGCATTTTGTCCACAGGA
>CBFICL010000049.1:0-2090 GCA_965661165.1 uncultured Holosporaceae bacterium
CAGAGCAAGCCCAAACTGCCCTCAACGGTGCTGTGGATCAGATCGTAGAAAATGAGTATGCTAACGGCTTTTATGACTTTGATCACCTTGTGTCTGTGGGGCTGGTGATGGATGTTAATAATGATGATCTTTCCTTTTCTCTTTTGCATGATGAGAGGCCTTATATGATCACAAACTCTCCTGCCCATGAGGTGAGAGATAGTTTGGCCTATGCTTATCAAAGCACGCCAGATCGAAGGGGTTATTCAGATAAACTTGCTTCTCTCATTGCCACACCTCCGCCAGCAAGCAGTCGCAAGCGCCCACACGAAAGAACAGGCGCTTCTTTTCTTGATTCACCTCCGCACCGTTTGGGTCAAGAAGAAGATGAGAGGGCCAATGTCATGGGGGTATGCACCAAAAGAAGGCGGCGTGTGAGAAATGCTGAGGGGGCATGCTATGTTATGCACGAAGAAGAAAAACAGCATATGTTGCGTGAGCTTGAAGAACATCATGCTCAACTTCATGAACATGAGTCGCGCACACCTATGGGAGAAGCGATTCGTCAAGCAGACACACTGACAATGGTTGTGTGGCCGTTGGTGAAGGACATGGTGCACGGCAACTGGGAAGGGGTGGCACAAACATCCTCTTTGCTCATAACTATGCCTTTACTCAGCCACAGTTTAGAAAAAGCTGTGTTGCACGTGGCTGAAGGTGTAGAGCGTCAAACATTAAAAAGCACACTGAAAACATTAGCGCCTGTGGTGGGTCGATCGGTGGGCAGTTTTTTTGATATCTTTAGCTTGTCTCAAAGTGTTCAAGCACTGGGTGCCGCTCACACCCCTTATGAAAAAAAAGAAGCGATCTTAGGCATCACCACAGATGCAGGGTTTGTAGCCCTTGATGGTGTGGAAATGGCCTCACTTATTCTTGGTTGTGGCGCAGAGCTTGAGGGGCCCTTTATCGTCGCTAATATGGCTATTGCTTTGGCATCGCAGTTGGCCGAGGCGGGGCTCCAATTGAATGATCTGAAGTCAAAAATAGATATGACGGGTCTTGAGAAGGTGAATAATTTTTTTCGTTTTTTTGCGGGGTACGATGCCTCGTCTTATCTTTTGGATGATATTGATGTGAAAAATGTGTACAAAAAACGTCTTGAGGCCTTGGCACAAGCTTTTTTAGCTTCCGGTGAGTATGGCATTTTGGTGACCACCCTTGATGATGTGAAACGCGTCACTAAAAAAATAGTTCCCGAAGAAACAGCGGGTGATCAATGGGGGCGTGATTATGCGAGAGGGCAGTCGTGGTGCATATTTTGTCCTGAACATCACAATGAGCCGCGCGTGCATCCCCATTGTTATGAAGAAGAACATACGGTCAATATCACAGATCTTTTAAGGCCCGAACACCCGGCGCAGATTGTATTCGAAAACAATTTTGAAACTGCCGCATCCCGCACACCGCCGTCCAGGGTGATGGCCGCGCCCCCAGGAACACAGGTTTTGTGTATGCCAAGCGCACAAGATGTGCACACATACGCGTCCCATGAAATAACCCATGTTTATCATGCGTGCCATGTTTCGCATGCCCATTGTGTGTGCACGCCAGGGGATTATGAAATGTATGCACAAAGAATGCATTGGCCCTCTTATCGGACCCCTGGCAAAAACTTTTGCGAAAATGCTGTGGCGCTTCGTAACACAACCCATCCTTCTGATGATATGATCTACAACCTTGAACACGACGTGCATCACGTGTTTCCGCAAAATCACAGTGCAACGATTCTCTTAGCGCCATCCCATAGTTCGCCAAGCCCTCGCTACACGCTGACCTTGGGTCAGAAAAATAATGTTGTTGTGGCGTCACAGCCGTTGGAGCATATGGATTTTCACATTGAAGGACGGGGTGTGCATAATACGCTTAAATTTGTGGGCAATCTGCCTCCCCACACCTTGGATCGTGGCACCCATGTGTTTACCAACGTATCTGCTCTTGTGGGGTCTGAGGCGGCGCAAAATGTGACCATGCCTGACGGTGTTTATATGGTGGATGGCCAAGGCGGGCAGGATGTGGTGCGGACGCCCTCAACGCACCCCAGCTCTGTGGCT
>CBFICL010000050.1:0-1723 GCA_965661165.1 uncultured Holosporaceae bacterium
CAAACTCAAACCCATGTCTGCGTAGGGCTTCCTGGACAATCTTCAAAAAACCCCAGGGCTATGTTTGGGTAAAGAACACCTTGTCAAACAGACTCCCAAAAAGTGAGACGGCTAGGCTATCGAACAACGGATGAAAATAAGAAAGAGAATGGATGTAATGTCTTCACCATTCTCCTTGATCAAGAAAAAAAAACATCACGTGGTGAAAGGAACACCCTCTCATTCCCGCTAAAAGTATATGAGGGGTCTGGGCGCATGTTTTTTAAGGAAGTCATCCATAAACACACGACATTCTTTTGAGGTTAAAACGAAGGTTGCAAGAAATCGATAGGGCAACGTGCAAGAAAGGATGAAGCGGACCCACGTTGAGAGATCGTTTGTCCCCTATGGCGCACATTGTGAACACCTAAAATGTTGAAAGCTTCTTACCAGGGGTCACAATGTTAAACCAGAAGTCAAAACGATCGAGCAGCGAAATGAACTGAGCAAATTGATCACGGTCTCCTTCTATGTGAACGCGACCTTCTTGGACAGCTTTTTGCACAGTGAGTTGCCCGAGATTGATGTCATCAAGCACTTTTCGATCAAGGGTCAACGTGGCATCTGCATCCTTGGCCTGCTTACCAATAGAATAGTTGAGAACGCCGTTTTCAATGTACAAAACAAATACGTCACCTGTGTCGGGTGTCATCACATTAAACGTCATGTTAAGACCTGCTGCCTTGGGGTGGTTGAGACGGACGGCTAAATAATCCAAATAAGCTTCGAGCGTGAGATTACGCACCATATCTGGCGAAGCGGTGTTGGTGGCAGCAACAGCTTTAACACCCTCCCGCAATTCTTTTGCACCACTCAAATAAAAATTCCGCCACGGACCACTTTCTGCCTGATATCCCATTTGTTCGTATGTATCGGCAAGCAGTTCTTTTGCCGCCTTGTTTTGAGGGTCCGCAAACACCACATGACTTAGGGCCGTTGCAACCCAGCGGTATTCACCCTTGTCAAAATCACGCCTCGCTTTGCGAATCACAGCATCTGCGCCTCCCATGTACTCAACAAATTTTTTACCGGCCCCAACAGGGGGCAGAGGATGTAAATCTGCGGGATTTCCTGAGAAGAAGCCGTAATAAAGTTGATATTGCGCCTTAGCGTTGTGATTCACAGAACCATAGTAACCACGGTTTGCAAAAGATTTGGCAATGCTGTCAGGAAGCTTAACTTCTTCGGCAATTTCAATCATGGTGCCACCATGGTTTGCCAAGCGCAGCACTTCATCATGAATATAACGGTAGGTGTCGCGTTGCCCCTTCCAAAAGGAAAGGATTTCTTTATTGCCCCATGTTGGCCAATGGTGTGAACCAAAGGAAATTTCTACATCTTGGCCATAGTCTTCAATGATTTTGTGAATATATTTTGACCACTTTAAGCCATTGCGAATTTGCGCACCACGCAATGAATAGAGGTTATGCAGTGTATGGTTGATTTCCTCCGCTTGGCACATGGCTTTTTTTGCGGGTATATAAAACATCATTTCTGATGGCGCTTCCGCAGCAGGCGTGTAGAAAAAGAGCATTTTTATACCGTCTACCATCAGCTCGGTTGGTGTTTCTTTGACTGTTTCATTGGGCTCTAAAACGGTCAGTGTTCCGGTTGAGAGCGTTTGGCCTAGTCCGGTTCCAACGGTTCCTTGTGGCGACTTGTCAAGAAGGTTGCCATACATATA
>CBFICL010000051.1:0-1400 GCA_965661165.1 uncultured Holosporaceae bacterium
GAGACCTGGTAGGCGAAGCATTCACCCACACCCTTGAGAGAGGCATTTGGCAGAAAATAGGGGGACTGAAGGGACAGAGATATGTAAAAATCGGCCTCATTTTCGCCACCTGGGCCATGCTGATCCATTGTAAAGTTGCGGATGGCATCATAAAAGGTGCTCCACTCCTGTGCGGCCATGGCCTCTTTGAGAAGAGGTTCTTGGTCTACATCGAGCGTAACCAAATCTGGAGAGACAGAGGGAAGACCCATGTGAATGATCGTGCCATCAAAAGAATAGAAGGGGGCGCACTCCTCTTTGGGGCGGACTTCCTCTTCTGCAGAGCTTAATCTTTTTTTGCGCAGCCCCCAAGTGATGCGTAGACGGGCGGCACACGCTTTGATCTGCTTCATCTCAGACCAGCCCTTAGGGGCGCGGCGACGTTTTGCCATGAGAATAGCAGGCCATGGCGCGGTATCAGCCTGAGACGCCGTGGTTATTGCTGATGACAGGCCAGACGCATCGTCATGAGGCCCATCGCCTGGCACAGCGGCCATAGAGACTGTGTGACTCGCAAGGAAAAGGGAGGCGATAAAAAGAAATTGCCTCATTTTTTACATCTCAAAAAAAATAACATATTTTTTTGTATGCTATTTTTACATTTTTTGTCAATAAAGAACATTTTTTACAAGGCAAGGCGTTTGAGCCCCCTCAATGAAAAGGGTGCACTATTGAAACTCTACCACACCGCCCTTTTCTGATGATAAACACGTAGGTTCACTCTTTTCCTGGCTCTGTTGCTATTTTTTTTGCGTGTTCAACAAAAGGCTCAAAAACCTGACGTGTAAAAAAGTGATAAACCATACCAAGAGCGGCCTTGTTTGTATTCTGAAAATTTTCATAAGAAAGACCTTTTTCCTTCAAATGCGACGTGAACGCACTTTTATCAGAAGGCAAGAGAAAAGAAGAGTCTTTAGCCACACCTTCCTCGGAAATATCAGGCTCAAATCTCTGAGAGATATTCTGGCCAAGGGCAATTTCCCTAGCAGAAGAATCTGAAAAAAAACTTTCACAAGCGTAAAAATCTTCCAGGCCAATCCTTCCAAGTTTGTCGCTACGTTCAAGCAATGTAGATATCTTAAAAAGAAGATCAGGTATGTCAGCCACGCACGTTTTGGTTGTTTTCATGTACTCAATAAAATGATAAAAACCCAAACATTCCTGCCCATCTGGATGGGTTAAAAAGGCTTCGCTCATAACCTGGAAATGGCCCGCATTCCCATAAGAGCTCTCATCAGAACAATCTTGCAAAAGATTTTTATAGAACGAGTCGGATGACAATGTGGGATTGCCCTTTGGAAACACCTGTTTGCCCATTGACTCTAATGCGCTTATTTCGTTGTCCAAAAACGCACACATAT
>CBFICL010000052.1:0-1280 GCA_965661165.1 uncultured Holosporaceae bacterium
ATGTCATTGACATCATTAAAAAATTTCTTAGATATCCGTCTTTTCTGGGTTGTGTTGGCGTGTGGGTATGCGTGGATTTTTTGGCCCGGCTGGATGTCCCCTGACTCGTGGGCCATTTATAAAGCGGCGTTATCGCACACGTATGGGGATCATCACCCACCCTTGATGGGGTATGTGTGGCATTATCTGATCATGATCTATGATGGCCCTGGTTTGATGTTGGCTGTGAACATGGCGCTGTTGTGGGGCGGTGTGGGTGTGTTGGCCTTCCGGGTGTTTCAAGGCCCCTTGCGGTGGATTTGTTTGCTGTTGCCCTTCACCCCGCACGTGGTGGTCGAAGCAGGGTGGATCTGGAAGGATATGATCTTCACCTTTGGTTTTGGGTTGTTGGCAGCGGTGCTCAGTGCCTACAGCATGCATCAAAAACGCCTTTCAATGCTAGGGTTGACGGGGGTTGTCGGCCTGTTGTTTTATGCCACATCGGTGAAATATCAAGCGCAGTTTGTGGCGCCTCTGATGGTGCTGTGGCTCTGCCGCGTGCAATGGCCTTCAGACGCTAGGCTGCGTTCACTTATCAAAGCGGTTCTGGCCAGTGTTGTGCTGATTGTCTCGATTCACCAGGTGAACCATGCGCTGGTGACCCACCATGGAAAAGGGAGCAGTCATTCATGGCAATACGTGAAGATTTATGACCTGGCGGGCATGAGCGTGCGCCTTGACCACAACATCGTGCCTTCGTTTTTGTGGCGTGGGGCCCAGGTGACGCCTCAGGAGCTGGCCAAGGCCTATGAATTAACGTTTGATCCTTTGATTTTTTATGAAGATTCACCGCTTCGTGTGACCCAGAACGCTTCAGAGCGTGAGGCGCTTTTGTCGGCGTGGCGCACGTCGGTGATGCGTTATCCGTGGGCGTATGTGCAGCATCGTCTGTTTGTGTGGTCATCGCCTTTGCTGACAGAAGTGGTGGGCTATTATTGGTTTATGCGTCATTTTGGCCATTACGACCTTCTACGCACCTATGTTGGGCCCTTATTTGTTGCTCTTTACGCGCTTTTTTGGTTATCTGTTTGTGCGCTGTCGTCTCTTTTCTGCCTTGTGTATACAAGGGGTCGCGCTGATTTGCGGCCCTATCGTCAGAGCTTGACCTTTATGCTGTCTATGGCGTGCGTGTTGACGGGGTCTTTGTTTGTGTTTTCGCTGGCGGGGGTGTTGCGCTATCACTATTTTTCGCTTTACGTTATGACGCTGACGGTTCCTTTTACCCTGCGCTGCCTGTTGCC
>CBFICL010000053.1:0-1215 GCA_965661165.1 uncultured Holosporaceae bacterium
TCACAAATCTAGCATAGACTGAAAACTGTGATCGCTCAAACCCTTGGTCCAATAAATATTCTCGGAATTTGGTTGCGGCTTTGCGTTGCGGTTTCGTGTCGGTTGGAAGGTCGAACATAACTAAACACCACAAAATTCTATATCCACTTAGAAAGGTTGCATCATGATTGCCCATCGAGATCCCCCATGGTTCTAAGTTCCAGTGGACTAGGGGGTTGGGGCAACATCAGTGCCGAGCGACCACTTTCGAAGCTCTGGACCGCGGATTGGCAGAGTTGGGTAATCGCACTTGTGACGGGGGATCGTGTGTGGCCCAAATCCATATCAATGGTCAGAATGCGTGTCAGGATTTGTTTTGCCTCTGGCGTCACAGAGGAAATGTCATTGTTTAGCATTCCTCTAACTGAAGAATCCACAAGCGGTCTAAAGGGTTCTATAAGGTCATCGGCCAAGGCAAATGCATTGGTTTGATTTCTGTGGTGTACTCCGATTGACGGATGCAAGCCTACGCCAATAACGGCCCGCGCTACGGCAGCGCGCAAAACCGTATATCCGTAATTGAGCAAGGCATTGGCGCCCTCGGCGCTTCGGTCGCGTGTGAACCCTTGGTCCATTAAGAGGGACCAATAGTGACGGGCGGCTTGGGCTTCTATGTTGTTAGGATCCCCAGATTTGACAGTTTTGGCCAAGGTCAAAAGGCGGGCATTCGGCTGTGTATAGGCATCCAGAACAGCGGCCTGCATTTTGATTTTTTGAATGACGAGCTGTTTCCAAATTTGTTTTTTCAAAGGAGCAGAGGCCCCGATCTGGGTATCAATGCGACCGCCTTGGCTATGATGACCATCCAAGGGCGTAATATAGGCGATCGGAAAATGGTTAGAGCCGCAGAGGACCGTTATTGCGCCACCCTCTGAGAGCTGTGTTAGGAGCGAATTTGAATAGGTCACCCCATGGGCATGGACAATAAGTGCCAGAATTTCATCGAGAGGAATGCGTCCGATTTCCGCATGGTCCTTGGACACGACGAGAAAGCCGCGCGATCGGGACAAATGTTGCCCTTCTTGGGTGATATCAACAATACGTTTCATCAACTGCCAAAGTGCTCAGAATAAGAACATCTTAGCAGATAAATCGTTTCGAGTCTTAGCTCTTGAATGGGCCTGGATCGGTGACGCGCCCGAGACGATCAATTCCGATTTTGCGGAGGTTGTATTT